>JBAZRU010000860.1:0-2836 GCA_041662805.1 Candidatus Hydrogenedentales bacterium
AATGACGCAACAGACTTCCAGACCCGCGGACCCGTTCGTAATCGCGGGCCGAACCTTCCGTTCCCGGCTCATGGTCGGCACGGGCAAGTTTCCCTCCAGCCAGGCCTTGAAAGAGGCCTTGGCCGGGTGCGACGCAGAAATCGTGACCGTGGCACTCCGGCGCGCGGACCTCAACAATCCCAGCGGCGACAGCATCTTGTCGGTCATCGACCCCAAGCGGCACCTGATGTTGCCAAACACGTCGGGTGCGCGCACCGCCGATGAAGCCCTGCGGCTGGCGAAGCTGGCGCGCGCGGCGGGCTGCGAACCGTGGGTCAAACTGGAGCTGACCCCCGAGCCGCGCTACCTGTTGCCCGACCCCATCGAGACCTTGCGCGCCGCGGAAATGCTCATCAAGGAAGGGTTTATCGTGTTGCCATACATCCAGGCCGACCCGATCCTCGCGAAACGCCTGGAAGAATTGGGCACGGCGACGGTGATGCCCCTGGGCGCGCCCATCGGCAGCAATCGCGGACTAAAGACGCGCGACATGATTCGCATCATCATCGAACAGGCCAAGGTTCCTGTGGTGGTCGACGCCGGGCTCGGCGCGCCGTCGCACGCCGCCGAGGCCATGGAACTTGGCGCGGACGCCGTACTGGTCAATACGGCACTCGCCGACGCAACGGACCACGAGGCGATGGGCCGCGCGTTTGCCCTCGCGACAGAGGCCGGCCGCATCGCCTACCGCGCCGGGCTGGGTCCCGAACGAAGTACCGCCGAGGCCTCGTCGCCTCTGACCGGCTTTTTAAACAAGTTGTAGCCTTTGTACTGCTTTGTACCGCTTTGCACCGCTTTGTATTGCATTGTACCGCCGCCTTCCAGGCGGCTCTTTGAGATTAACCTGTAACTTCGATTGATTTGGCTTCCTCCGGCGTTATACCTGGTAGAGCCATTGTCCATACGGAGACCCCAACAGACCATGTCGTTCTTAACCGAATTGGAATCCTGGCCCGCGGAACGGGTCCGGGCATGCATTGAAGCAGCAACGCTTGACGACGTCGATCGCGCTATCGCGCGCGACGAACGCACGCCCCACGATCTCTGCGCCCTGTTGTCCACGGCGGCCCTCGATCGCCTGGAGCCGATGGCCCAGGAAGCGCACCGGCTTACGCGCCGTCATTTCGGCCGAGTCATCAAAATGTACGTGCCCATCTACATCTCCAACGTCTGCGGCGCGGACTGCACCTACTGCGGCTACTCCGTGCGCTCCGGCAACAAGGAGAAGCGGGTCACCCTCACCGATGCAGAGACGCGCCGCGAATGCGAAGTGCTCGCCGCGCAAGGCTTTCAAAGCCTGCTGCTCCTGACCGGCGAGGCGCGGCGCGCCGTCCCCCCCAGCCAAATCGCCGACGCCGTGGGCATCGCCCGCGAGTATTTCCCGTCTGTCTCCATCGAGGTCTACTCGCTCAGCGAAGACGACTACCGCATGATGGTCGACCGCGGCCTTGAAGGAGTCACGCTCTACATGGAAACCTACGACAAGGCCACGTACGAGAAGGTCCACCTCAAAGGCGAGAAGATGGATTTCCTCTTCCGTATCGATGCACTCGACCGGGCCGGGCGCGCAGGCGCGCGACGCCTTGGCGTGGGGGCCTTGCTCGGGTTGTTCGATTCCCACATCGATCTGTTCTGGACCGCGCTGCACGCGCGCTACCTGCAAAAAACGTGCTGGCAGAGCGATGTCAGCATTTCGTTTCCGCGGCTTCAGCACACGCCCGAACGATTCAGCATTCCACGCACGGTGTCCAACCAGGACCTTGTGCAACTCATGCTCGCGTCGCGCCTGTTTCTGCCCGAAGCCGGAATCACCATTTCCACGCGTGAGCGCCCGCCGTTCCGCGACCAACTGATCCCCCTCGGCGTGACGATGATGAGCGCGGGCTCGTCCACGCGCCCCGGCGGCTATGCCACGCACGGCGAAGACACGCTCGAACAATTTGAAGTGGAAGACACGCGCACGCCCGCGGAAGTCGCGGCGGCGATTCGTTCGTTCGGCTACGAGCCGGTTTGGAAGGACTACGATTACGGGTTCGCGGGCGTTGCCACGGCACAATAGAGTCTTCGGTTCTGCTTAAGGCTCAATGTAGGAGGATGCATGCAAATCACCTTGAACGGCGAGAAGCGTGAAGTTGCCGGTGGAACCACCGTACAGATATTGCTCGACTCCCTCGGCTTCACAGCGGAGGCGACCGTCGTCGAGCGGAACATGGATATTCTCGACCGTTCCGTCTATGCGACGACGCTCGTGGCCGACGGCGATTCGATAGAACTGGTCCGTTTCGTGGGTGGCGGTTGATGACGCACGCGAAACGCATGGAGCGGTTTGTGCAGTCGGACGTCTACGTGGTCATCACGGAGCAATTCTGTGGCGGTCGCGGCGCGCTTGAGGTGCTCGACGACGTGCTCAAAGCGGGCGCGACGCTGGTGCAGCTTCGCGAAAAAAGCATGGACGGCGGAGCGCTCTATGAGCGGGCGCTGGCGTTTCGCAACGCCACGCGCGAGGCAGGCGCACTGTTGATCGTAAACGACCGGCTCGACGTGGCGCTCGCGGTCGATGCGGACGGCGTGCACCTGGGCCAAACCGACCTGCCCATCGCCGCGGCCCGCCGGATCGCGCCGGACCTCATCATCGGCGGCTCGACGCACTCGGTCGAAGAAGCGCTCTCGGCGCAAGCCGACGGCGCAAGCTACGTGAACATCGGGCCTATCTTCACCACCCAGACAAAGCACGTCGCCACCGGCGGCGTCGGCCCCGCGATGATCGACGCAATTGTCCCGCACCTCACGATTCCCT
>JBAZRU010000861.1:0-2816 GCA_041662805.1 Candidatus Hydrogenedentales bacterium
CCGGTCGGGATGAACGAGTTCATTGTCTTCATCGTCAAGGACATGTCCGGCGAGTACGTCACGGTAACGTGGGATCCGATCACAGGCAATTCGCATTTGCGCAGAGGCAAGGAGCAACCCGTATGAGCGCTCCGCGAGTTCCGCACAAGCGATTCCGTCCATCCTCCTCCCCCGCGGCCGAAGCTGGCTTCACGCTCGTAGAGGTGATGATTGCCCTCGCCGTCTTGGGCACGGCCATCTTCGTGCTGCTGGAAACGCACTACGGCTCCCTGCGCGCGCAAGACACGCTGCGCCAGGAAGTGCAGATGCGCAACCTCATGTCCGACGCCGTCGGTTTGGCGGAGCTTTCCGTCGCCGCAGCGCAATTGACGGACAAGCAAGAGTTCGGGCGGCGCTACCCCGGGTTCTCCTATTCGTTCGAAGCGCAGCTTGCGGGCGAAGGGTTTCCCGGATTGTACGACGTGCTGGTGCGCGTCGAGGGCCCCACGGAAACTCGCGAGCGTAGGATCTACTTGATGACGCGCGATTCGCAGACGCTACTTCAAGGATTGCAGGAGCAGGGCGCGCTCACGGAAGAACAGATTCAACAACTCGGCGGCGGGCAGAACGGCAATCTTCCCGGCGGTATGAGCCAAGAGCAGCTTCAAGAATTAATACGGCAAAACGGCGGCAAGATGCCCAACATGAGCCAGATCCCCGCGAACATTCGCCAGCAGATTGAATCGGGCGGCTCCGGGCGGCGGCGGGGAGGGCAGGAATGAAGTCGCGCGGCTTCACCCTGATAGAAGTCCTCATCGCGACGTCGATTCTCGTGATCCTCGTTGCCGCGATCTATGCGAGCTTTGCGGGCGTCACGACGAGCATGGCCGCGTCGCGCGTCAGTGCGGAAGAAATGCGCCTCCGCCAGTTCCTCGAACGCAGCTTTCGGATGAACCTCTCCGCGATCCACACGGACCGCGATCAGCGCGATCCGCTCTATCGCCTAGTCGGCGTGGATGCGGAAAGCCCCGACGGTCCCGCGGACTCCTTGCGCTTTGTCTCGATAGCCCCTCTCGTGGGTGGCACGGGATTGCCGGGCGATTTGAAAGAAGTCCGGTACGACGTGCTTGGCGCGGACAGCGGCGAGATGAACGTCAATCTCTTCAGCGTCGCGGACCTCACCCAAAAGAAACTGCAAGCCGTTGAGACCCCCCTCGTCGCCAGCAATGTCGTCGAGCTTGACGACACGACTGGCAGCATTGTCACCGACACCGAAGCGCTCGAAGAGGAGGACTCCGGCCCCCTGGAAAAGGCGCCGTCTTGGTCGGTTCCCATTCGCACCATCGATTTCTCCTACTACGACGGAACCGAATGGCGTCCCGAGTGGGACTCGGCGGAACTGGGCGTTATGCCGTGGTGCATTCGCATCCGCGTCAATTTCGCGCGCACCGAGGCCCAACTCGCCGATGAAGCAAAAGAACGCTACAGCGTCGTCGACGAACCTGAGTTTGAAGTGGTCGTGCCGTTGCCAATCGGTTTGGGCCGCACCCAGGACAGCGGAAGCATCGAAACGTTCGAACAGCAATCGGAACTCGACGAACAGGGCATTCCCAAGCCCGGCGACCCCAACTACGATCCCGGACGTGACTACGGCGTCGGAGACCCCGTGACTCCGCGCGACATGGAACGTGCGCGGAACGGCGCGAGGAGCGCGAACCAATGAACCAGGGCGCATCGAGACGGCAAGGACAGGAAGGCGTCGCCCTAGTGCTGACGCTTCTTTTCGTCGCAATACTCATGGCGCTCGTCGTTGAGTTCACGTACGAAACCCAAGTCGAGGCGTCTCAGGTGACCGCCAACGTCAACGACTACGATGCCCTGATCGCGGCGAAGTCCGCCGTTGCCACGGGCATGTCGCTGCTCGTGCAGGACCTTGTGCTTGGCGTCACGGGGGAGCAGACGTCGAAAGACGGCGAAAGCAGCGAGTCTACCGCGCAGGGTCCGCAGATGTACGATAGCCTCGACGAAGTCTGGGCGATAGGCACTCCATTTCAGCAGATCAACGAAGCCGTGATGCAATGCTCGATCGAAGACGAGTTCGGCAAGCTCAATCTGAACGCCCTCTTCAACACCCGTGCACAGGAGCCGCGCGAAAACGCTGTGGAAATCCTGCGGCGGCTGATCGAGGCGCGCCAAGGCGATCCGAGCGTGGTCGATGCCATTCTCGATTGGCTGGACGACAACGACGATCCCCTCCCCATGGGCGCCGAATCGGAGTTCTATCAGCAAATGCCCGTGCCCTACCGTGCCAAGAATGGGCCGATGACGTCCGTCGAAGAGCTGTTGTTGATTCGTGGCGTGACGCCCGAACTCTACTTTGGCGACGGCACGCTTGAGCAATTGCCGCTCAGCGAACTGCTGACGGTATACGGCCATCGCAGCGGGCGCGTCAACGTGAATACGGCCCAGCGGGAACTGCTCGTCGCGGTTGGAGAAGCCATCGGGCAACCCGGTCTCGCGGACATCATCGTCGAGGAACGTGAAACGGCGCCCTTCATGAACATGACCGACCTCGAGTCGCGAGGCATTCAACAACCCCGCGCCGAAGAGGGCGAGCAGCAGCCGCGGCCCTTTGTGATAGCCAGCAGCGCCTTCCGCATACAAGGCAACGGAATGGCGGGCCGCAGCAGGGTTCGAATCGAAGCCTATGTTCGTCGAGACATTCAGGGTGGCCCAGACGGGTTCCGTATCTTGGATTGGAGAGAAGTCCGGTGAAGTTGTCAGCAAAGATCGGATGCATTGAGCTCGATGCCGATGCCGTCCGCGTAGTAGTCGTC
>JBAZRU010000862.1:0-2812 GCA_041662805.1 Candidatus Hydrogenedentales bacterium
ACGAACGTCAAATACACGGACAATCCCGTGCCGTTCCGCGTGATTGCGGATCATGCGCGTTCTCTGGCCTTCCTCATCGCGGATGGCGTATTGCCGGGCAACGAAGGCCGCGGCTACGTGGAGCGTCGCTTGCTCCGTAGGGCGGCGCGGTTCGGGCGCGAAATCGGCCTTGAGAAACCCTTCCTTCATCAGGTCGTGCAGGCTGTCGTGAGCAAAATGGGCCACCACTTCACCGAGTTGGTGGAGCAGCGCGCACAGATTGAGCGCGTGATCCTCGTGGAAGAGGAGCGCTTCCAGAGTACGCTCGCGCGCGGGATGGACCTCTTGGAAGAGACCTTTGAAGGCTTGCGCAAGGCCAGCCGGACGCTCGTGCCCGGCGAGGAGCTTTTCAAACTGCACGACACCTATGGCTTCCCGCTGGATCTCGCGACGGATATCGCAACGGATCGCGGGTTCCAGGTGGATCGCGAAGGGTTTGAGGCCGCCATGAATCGCCAACGCCAGCAGGCGCGCAGCGCGTGGACCGGCAGTGGCGAGACGGCGCTTGCTCCCATTTACAATGTCATCGTTCAAGAAATCGGCGAGACGAAGTTCGTCGGCTACGACGCTATCGCGTGCACCGCGCGCATCGCGGCCATCGTCAAGGATGGCCAGCGCATCGATTGTCTCAAACTCGACGAACGCGGCGAGATCATCCTCGATCAAACGCCCTTCTACGCGGATTCGGGCGGACAAGTCGGCGACACAGGGACGCTTGAGAGTTCCGAAGGCGGCGCGCACGTCTCCGGGGCGAAAGCGCCGGTGGGCAAGATGACGCTGCACGCCGTGCGCGTAACCAAAGGCGCATTGAAAGTCGGCGACGTCGTCGATGCGCGCGTGGACGAAACGGCGCGCACCAGCACGCAGAATCACCACACCGCAACGCACTTGTTGCAGGCGGCCTTGCGTGACGTTCTCGGCGACCACGTCCATCAGGCAGGCTCGCTCGTTTCGCCGGATCGCCTTCGCTTCGACTTCACCCACTTCGAGGGAATCGACGGGGCGCGCTTGCAGGACATAGAGCGCATGGTCAATCGGTTCATCCGCACGGCCACCCCGGTCTCGATTACGCAGATGGCGTTGAACGAAGCACGGACCGCGGGCGCGATGGCGCTCTTCGGCGAGAAGTACGCGGATGTCGTGCGCGTTGTTCGCGTGGGCGATATCAGCATGGAACTCTGCGGCGGAACGCATGTGCCTAACACGGGGACCATCGGCTATTTCAAGATCGTGAGCGAATCCTCCATCTCCGCGGGCGTGCGCCGCATCGAAGCGGTTTGCGGCGAACCGTCCGTCGACCTGCTGCAACTGCGCGAGCGTACGCTCATGAAGACGGCGCAACTCATGGGCGCTCCGCTAGACCAGTTCGAGAGCCGCGTGCAATCGCTCGTCGACGACAACAAGCGTCTTCAGCGCGAAATCGCGAAATGGAAGCAACAGGCCGCCTTGGGCGGGTCCGTCGATTACATGGCGCAGGTGCAGGACGTCAACGGCGTCAAACTCCTCGCCACGGCCATAGACGGCCAAGATGCCGAAGGCCTTCGCATGATCATGGATAATCTGCGCGACCGACTTGCAAGCGGCGTGGTTGTATTGGGCAGCGCGGGCGAAGATAAAGTCTCGTTGTGCGTCGCCGTCACGAAAGACCTTACGGGCAAGTTACGCGCCGGAGACATTGTGAAGCAACTCGCTCCAATCGTCGGCGGTGGCGGCGGAGGCCGGCCCGATATGGCGCAGGCTGGAGGGAAGCATCCGGAGAAGCTGCCCGAGTTGATCGCAAAGGCGCCGGAAGTCATCCGCGCGATGTTGGGTTAGCAGGTGCCATCCGAAGGCCGCACGATGGCCCTGGACGTCGGCGATGTGCGCATCGGCGTTGCGATTACCGATCCGCTGGGCATCATCTCCCAGCCTCACTCGGTCATCCAATGCGCCGGATCGAAACGCGACGTGGAGGCCATCAAAGACCTCATCGCGTCCACGGGCACGATTCGCGTGGTTGTGGGCCTCCCGCTCAATCAAGACGGGAAGCCGGGTCCGCAAGCCGACAAGATCTTCGCGTTCATCGAGACCTTGCGCGCCGCGACGGATGTGGAAATCGTGACGCAAGACGAGCGCTTCACGACGGCCTTTGCGCAACGTTCCTTGATCGCGGCGGGCGTGCGGCGCGAGGGCCGCAAGAAGGTCGTCGACAAGATTGCGGCTCAGCAAATCCTGCAAACCTATCTCGACCGTGCCGCGGCGGCAGCCAGGTCGCGCAAGGATACATGACCGACACGACGCCCGAGATCGAGCAGACGCCGCCGAAGCGCAAGCGTTCGTGCCTACGCATGTTCTTTTGGCTACTCGTGTGGACGACCGCGTTGCTCCTGATTGCGGGCGCGGGCGCGGGGTTCGCCGCCTATCTCACCTACGACTACGTTACTTCGGACGGCAATCCCGGCGTTCCGGTGCGTGTCGAAATCCCTGAAGGCGCGACGGGGCAAGTCGTCGGGCAAATCCTTGCGGACAAGGGCGTCATCGAACATGAGGTCTTTTTCCGCATCGCGATCCGGCTCGACAAGAAGCCAGGCCAAATCAAGCACGGCGCGTACGACATCCCCAAGGGCCTCTCCCCCACTCAGATTCTCCATCTTCTTTACGACGGCCCCACAGTCGCCATTTCTGCCTACAAGGTCACGATTCCCGAAGGCCTGTCGCTCAAGCAGATGTCGAAGCTGTTCAGCGATCCCGAGGGCTTTATCGAAGCTGCTTCACAGCCGGCGCTTATCGCGTC
>JBAZRU010000863.1:0-2774 GCA_041662805.1 Candidatus Hydrogenedentales bacterium
ATGTCCAGAACGGACTTCGAGTACACCGGGGAGGGCTTCGCCTTCAGCAGGCCCTGCTTGCTGGCTTCGGAAAACCCATTTCGCTTCTTTGGATTCGCCTTGTCTTTGTCGGGTAAGCCGGGAGGGACGATGTCGAGCATAAGACTGGGGATGCCACAATTGCCGAGGTGTGCCGCGATAGCGCCCCCCATCACGCCCGAGCCCAGAACTGCCACGCGCCGTATCTTTCGCATGCCTTGCTGACTCCTTCCACGTAAGGTTATGACCTGCCCTGATTGGTTCAGGGTACGCCACAATAAACGTAAGTGCCTGGAATCTAATGATATAACCGCAACGAAGTACCGTGTTGATTTCCCCGACCTACCGATAGGTCAGGCCATACGCAATCAACACGCACGTTTCGTGGTTCTTCTCAACTTGCCACCCGCGCAGATGCAGCAATTCAGCCCGGAACCCAATCGTACACATTCCTTCCGTGACCGTCAAGGACATCTAGCCGTTAGCTGCTACCCACCCGATTTCCCGGTATTCTGAAACGCAGAAGTCGTCCATGCGCAGAAGAGAACAGGCGCGCCGCTTGCCCCGGCACGGGTAGATCTGTCACCCTATGCGTTGGCTCACCGCGAGCCGCGCTCAACCGCACCCATCGGCAGGAAAAAATGACCGGCTTCTACCAATACGAGCGTCGATTCGAAGGGCAACCTTCGGGCGGCCGCATCACCTATGCGGTCCAGCGCCTGATCATGCTCAACATTGCCGTGTTTGCTGGTCAATTACTGCTGGACATCCCCTTCGGCGGGGACCCCACCGCACCCCTGGGCGGATTCGTCGCCAAACTGCTCGCTTTCAGGCCGGAGAAATTGGGGGACGGGTTTGTTTGGCAGCCCATCACGTACATGTTTCTGCATGGCGACCTCATGCACCTCTTCTTCAACATGATTGGACTCTACTTTTTCGGCCCGGACGTGGAGCGCATTCTCAGCACCCGCCAGTTCTTTCGCTTCTTCGTCATCTGCGGGGCAGCCGGAGCGCTTGCCGAATTTCTGTTCTGGTTCATACGCGTCGATACCACGCCGATCACAGTCGTCGGAGCAAGCGGAGCCACGGCGGGCGTGCTCGTAGCATTTGCAGTTGCCTACCCCGACCGCGAAGTCTTCCTCTTTCCACTTCCGTTTCCTATTAACGCGCGCGCGTTGGTGATCTTCTTTATCGTCATGAATCTCATCTCTGCGGTGCAAGACTCCCACCTCGCGTGGATGACTCATTTCGGCGGACTTGGCGCAGGCTATGCCTACATGAAGGTCGTGCCTGTATTGCGCGCGCGGTTGCAGGCATGGCAGGGTAAGGCCTCCAAGCCCAAAGATGGTCTTGACTCCGTGGGGGACGCCGTGGACAACATATTCAAGTTCGAAGACGAAAAGCGCCGTAGGCGTTGAAAACGCATTTGTTGGGTATCGCCTAATGCCGAATGTTCAAGAGCTTCTCTTTATCGTAGCCATCATCCTTGTTCTCAGCATGACGGGCCTGTGGCCGACCATCATAAAAGGCATACGCCAGCTGCGGGGAGATGTCGTGGATGAGCCCACAAAACCAGTGGGAGACCTCGATCTCTGCTACCGCATCCTGGGTATTTCGCCTTCCGCTACCTGGGACGAAATCGAACGAGCCTACCGGCGCAAGGCAAAAGTCCACCACCCCGACCGGGGAGGCGATGAGGACACGATGCGCGCCGTGAACGAGGCCTTCACCATCTTGAAACGGTCACGTTCGGCTCGACGGTAGCTAGAGACATGCGGTAGAAAACCATGGAGTCTGCACCCTTGCCCACGAAACGCCGCGCACTGCGTTGGATCGAACTTGCCGCCGTGCTTACAGTACTCGTTGTCGCCACGATCCTCGCCCTCCCATTCCTCAAATACAACTTTGCCCCCGATCTTCCGACGACCTGCATTGGGAACCTCCAGCAATGGGCAACGGTACTGAGCATGTACCGATCCGAGAACAATCACGTGATGCCCCCGGTTCAGGGGTTTCAGGCGTTCGGACCCGCTGAGAATGCAAAAGGCTGTCTGAACGTGCACGATGAGTTTTCCTTCAGTCCGGACTTGACGGTCATCATTCCCGACTATGCAGACAATCCGCTCTTCTTAGCCTGCCCCGACAGCCCCTACATTGAACCCCCCAAGAAGCTTGGCCCCCTTGTGACAAGACCTTGGCGTCCGAACGAACAGGCGTTTGGTGTCTTGGAAAGCGAGAGCCTCTTTTCGTGCGACTATGCTGGAGCCATCACGAACGGCGATGCCTGCTATACCTATTTTGGATGGAGAATCGAACCGGACAATCCTTTTGACCGCTTCGTTGACGCCCATATGGCAACCCAGTTCAACTTGCCTTCAACCGGACCTGCGAGCATCGTAGGTCTCTTGACCTACCTCACTGTGCCCGAAGATGGCACGTATGTGGACGTTCAAGAACGCCGCGAAGATTCCCTGAACATACGAAATCCACTCCTTAGACTTGGACCCAACTTCGCAGACCGGGCTGGCAGCGACAGAAGCACCGTGCTCCTTCGCATGTATATGGGTTTTCTGTTTGGCGAGCGCATCGACAGCGAAGGCAAGGCTATTGAAACCAACAAGATCGCGGAACAGCCCCCCGACCGTCCTTACTATGCAACCACGCCCGTGATGTGGGACACCATCTATCAAGACTCCGCAGGCGTCCCCCGTTTCACACACAGTTCCCCTCCCGGCTTGAACGTTCTCTACATGGAC
>JBAZRU010000864.1:0-2804 GCA_041662805.1 Candidatus Hydrogenedentales bacterium
TAGGCGTCCTCTACGTTTCGAACTGGATGTTTGAGACGGTGATGAAACGTAAACTCGCGACGGGGGAGGAGCAGCGAGTCAAGGAGAGGATGCTTGAGCCTGTTGACGATGCGGCGGACCTGGACGCACACGGCCTTCCACGAACCAGCACGGACTAACGTGGATAGCACGGACTAACGTGGATAGCAAGGACTGCGGGGACGAATTCACCGCGATTGTGCCGAATGCGCTTGCGCGGGCCTTTGGCCACCCCGTATTCTTGTCGAGTCAAGACGGCTTGGAGCAATCCTTGAGTGAATCGGCGCGTTCATGGGGGGTATATCATGCGTATCGTGTTCGGTCTGGCGATTTTGGGTTTCGTTGCGGCGGGCGCGCATGCCGCGGATACTGACAAGATGCATCGCTTGGACGCGTCGAAGATCAAAGTCGGCGGAGAGATCGGCCGGCGCGTCGATGTAACGCTCAACAACAACCTGATGGTGGTCGATCTGGACGGCAAGTTTCTTGCGCCGTTCAAGCGCAAGGCCGACACCGGCGGGTACATCGGTCTTGGAAAGACCATCGACGCGCTTGTGCGCTATGCCGCGTACTCGGGCGATCCCAAAGTCCTGGAAAAGAAGAAGCAGATCGTCGGCGAGCTTATCGCGGCGCAGGAGCCTGACGGTTACATCGGCTATTTCACGCCCGACCAGCGCATTTTTTCCCTGTGGGACATCCACGAGATTTCCTACATCATTTGGGGCCTGGTGTCGGACTACGAAGTGTTCGGCGAGAAGGCCTCGCTGGATGCGGCGTGCAAAGCCGCGGACAACATCATTGCGCGATGGGAGGCGGAGCCTGATCGCATTCCCGGGAAAGGCGAGATCACGACGTACATGGCGGTGACGTGCAGCGAGCCCTCAATGCTGGCGCTCTATCGCATCACGGGCGACACGAAATACCTGGAATACTGCACGAAGTTTCGCAAGTTGCCGGAGTGGGACGGGCCAATCGTGGAAGGGCGTTGGGGGCAGATTGCCGGGCACGCCTACGCGTATATGAGCAGGTCCATGGCGCAGTTGGCGTTGTATCGCATGCAACCGGACGAGAAGCTACTCCGGTCTTCCCGGAACGCTATGGACTACATGCTCGGAAATGATCATGGGAATGCTGGTGGTCTTGTCGTGATCGGCACGTGCGGCCAGCATGAATGCTGGCACAGCACGCAGGAAGGCGCGGCGAACCTGGGTGAAACCTGCGCGACGGCGTATCTCCTGCGGTTCTGGGAAGACCTGATGATGTTGGACGGAAACGGGCGATATGGCGACCTCATGGAGCGAGCCATCTACAATGCGCTTTTCGCGGCGCAGTCGCCGGACGGCCGCAAAATACGTTACTACTCGCCATTCGAAGGCCCCCGCGAGTACTTCAAAGAGGACACGTATTGCTGCCCCTGCAACTACCGCCGCATTCTGGCTGAGTTGCCGCAGCTCATTTACTATCGCCAGGACAACGGTGTGGCTGTAAACCTGTATGTGCCGTCCGAAGCCGAATGCCCCCTGCCCGATGGCGGTGTCGTGAAGTTGAAGCAGGAAACCGCGTATCCCGCGGGCGACACGGTGACTATCCATGTCGAGCCCGATTCCCCCAGGACGTTCGCGGTAGGGGTGCGCCTCCCGTCTTGGTGCGCAGAACCTGAAATCACGGTCAATGGAGTGGAAGAGGATCTTTCAGACAAGTCGTACATGCGGATATCGCCGATGTCGTTAACGAGGGACTGGCACCCGGGCGATCGTATTGAATTGCGTTTCCCGATGACCCCGAGGCTGATCAGGGGCCGTGCGTCTCAAGCGGGTCGGGCTGCGGTGTTGGTGGGACCGACAGTATTCACCCTGAGCCGCGCGTCTAATCCCGCGCTGGAGAAGGAGAACCTGCGCCTGATCACCATCGATCCGATGACGCTAACGGGGCCGTTCCCGGACGACTCCGTTCATCCGGGTGGGCAGGTCTGCAAGGTTAAGGCGTGGCGTACGACGGAGTGGTACCCGTTTTGCGACTACACATGGGAACTGACGCTTACAGAGTTCCCCGACCCCAACGGGGAGGCGACCTATTTCCACGTGCCGAATCCTGGCGAAAAGGCACTCACGGAAGACGAACTCAGTTTCCTGTCTGGACTGGCACCTACCCGTCGTGGGAACTCGTAAGGGCAATCGGCCTGTTTACGGATAGGCAATGTGATCGGTTCCGCGAGCGCGTACCATATGCATCGGGAATCTCTACGTGACGAAGGGCCGCCAGCCGGTTGCCAGGCCGCCTCGCGCCCAAGTAGTATCGTGTCCCACAGGTAAGGAGCCCAGGTTTGAGCGCATTTCGACAAGCAATCAAGGACATCGTAACGAACGTCGAGACGGTGGTGCTCGACAAGACCGCTGTGATCAAGACGGCGCTTGCGGCCTTTCTGGCGGGCGGGCACGTGCTCATGGAAGACGTACCGGGCGTCGCGAAGACCGTGCTGGTCCGGGCGCTGGCGGTCTCCAGCGGTTGCGGGTTCAACCGCATCCAATGTACGCCCGACTTGTTGCCCACCGACGTGAGCGGCGTGTCCATCTACAATCAGAAGAACCAGGAGTTCGAATTTCGGCGCGGCCCCATCTTCGCGCAGGTCGTGCTCGCCGACGAAATCAACCGGGCAACGCCCCGGACCCAGTCGGCGCTTTTGGAAGCCATGGCGGAAGGGCAAGTGACCGTGGACGGCGTGACGCACAAACTGGCGCAGCCGTTCATCGTGTTTGCGACGCAGAATCCGGTGGAGCACGAAGGGA
>JBAZRU010000865.1:0-2804 GCA_041662805.1 Candidatus Hydrogenedentales bacterium
TCCCGAGTTGCGCGCCCACATCGACCATTTCCTCAAGAATCCTGGCGAGCGCAAAGCCTTCGCCGAACGGGCGCGCGCGCGTGTCCTCACAGAACACACGTATACGCAGCGCGCGCAGCAGATGCTCGATTCGATAATCGATAGGTACGGGCCGCGCATCGCGGAAAAAGGTACCCGCGCCCTTCGAAGCGCTGGCGAAGTAGCCGAACGTGCCCCCACAGGCAGCCCACTTGCGGCGTATCTGCGCACCCTGCCTCCCGACATGCCCTTCACACAAGACGCAATCAACGAGCGCATCCCCGTCATGGGAACGGCGCTCTCTTATCCCGAGGCCATCTTCGCGTATCTTCGCGAGATGCGCAATGCTTCCGAACAAGCCCTCGCGATGTTCGAGGACGGATAGCGCCATGAGCGACTGCGAAAGGCCGATACGAATCCTCGTCGCGCAAATGACGCGCATGGGCGACGTGCTACAGACGTCGCCGCTGCTACGCTCGTTGCGTACGCGCCACCCCGACGCCCACATCGCCGTCATGGTGCGCCGCATGGGCAAGGCTATCGCGGAATGCAATCCCGACATCGACGAGGTCATTGTCTACGAAGAAGACTCGATGTTTCAGGATCTCAAAGCATCCGATTCGGACCGTCTCCTTCACGCCTACGAAATCGCGGACGGCTATGCCTCGACCATCCGCCAAGGACGCTACGACGTCGTATACAACTGTACGCACAGCTTCCCTTCGGCGATTCTCTTCGCGGCGGCTGGTGCGCCCGAAGTCGTGGGCGCCCATCTCAGCGACGACTGGCGATACGTCATTCGCGGGCGCGGGCCAAACTACTTCTTCACGAGCATCCTGCATCGAGAATACAACGACCTGAATCTCTGCGATGCGTTTCGATTCTTCCTGGTCGATCCTCCCGCGTCGCAAAGCTTGACCATGCAGGTAAAGGACGAGGACCGCGCGGAAGCACACCGCATTCTTCGCGAACACGGCGTCGAAGAGAACGACTTCCTCGCATGCTTTCAACTGGGTGCAAGCGACACCGACAAGCGCTGGCCGGTGGCGCAATTCGCGCGGCTGGCGGGCATGTTGAAAGAGCGCTTCCAAGCTAAAGTCGCCTTGTTGGGCGTCTCCGACGAGGCGCACCTTGGTGAAGAATTCGAGCGGTACGCGCCCCGCGCAGCGATCCACCTCTTCGGCAAAACGTCGATTCCCCAGGTCGCCGCCGTGCTGGAACGGTCCCGTGCGCTGGTCACCAACGACACGGGGACGATGCATATCGCCGCCGCCATGATATGCCCAATCGTTCTGGTGTCGGTCGGCTATGTCCATTTCCGCGAGACCGGCCCGTATGGCGCGGGACACATCGCCATCGAACGGCGTCGCGGGAATGTCGGGCGCTCCGACATTCGCGAGTCGATCCGGTCGGATGAGATTCGACCCGAACAAGTGTTGAAAGCGGTCGAGTTAGTCGTGTCACGCGACGAACAAGGGAAGGTCCCCTCGCTTGAAGAAGGCCAGGGCTTCTCCGATGTGGACCTCTACTATTCCAATTTCTCACCGGACGGCTGCCTCGAATGGTATCCGATCGTTCGCCGCCCGCTTCAGGAACTCGATTTCATTCGCATGACCTACCGGGCCATGTGGCTGGAATTTCTGCGCGAGCGCGTCAACGAGCCAGAGGAACGCGCAAGTTTCGCCCGCATGCTTGAATGCTTCGACGGCGCGCGCCCGGAAGACATCAGAGCATGGAGGCAGAGCATGACTGAAATCATGCGAAAGCTTGCGACCGCGTCGCATGCCGGTGTTCAAACGTCCATCTCGCTTCTCAACGTTTTGAGACAAGGCGAAAGCATGAAGCGTGCAAAGGCGCTGGTGACGGACCTGATGGAGTTGGACGAACAGATCCGGCTACTGGGAGAAGTCCATCGCGTTGGCCGCCCGCTTGTGGCCATCGCGCGCTTCGAACGGGACAACCTCGAAGGAGCCGACCCCGTTCACTTGACGCGGACCACGCGGACAATCTACGAAGATATCGAAACGCGGGCCGAACTCATGATCGAAAAGGCCGGTCGTGTTGTCGAGGCCGCGCAAGCAGGCACATCGATCACGTAATCGCGACGCGCTGCTCCCGCTCCTCTGCCAATGCAAGGCCCCGGTGAATTTCTTCCAGCACGACTTCTCCGAGTTTGCCCTGCTTCTTCATCCAGTCGCCCGTATTGTGGAGGGCCGTGGGCAGTCCCACGAGCTTCACGTCGGGTGCGTCTTTGTACATCATCGCAATCCGCGTATCCGGACGGCAGCGCTCCCCGTAGAAAATCGTCGCGGTGGGGCGCTTCGCCGCCTCAAGATACGTCTCCGGCATCCGCCAAACGCCGTCCTTTCCGACCGCGCGCTTGATGGCCATCTCGACGAAGTTCGTGGCGAACGTAATGAAGGCCACCTCATAGAACTCGGACCAACTGCGAAACAGCAGCGGCAGATCGATGTAGGCCATGAGCTGCATCTTCGGTTCAAGGTACGCGTAGAAGGGACAAGGCGGGCTCATCGCGATGACGTGGTCCATGCCGCAACGCGTGCCGTAATAGATGGCCGCGCAACCTCCGACCGAATCCCCAAGCGCGACGTAATGCTTGGATTTCAGTTGGTCCATGACGCGCCGCACTTCGCCTTCATAGAATTCCAGCCCACCGCCGCCTCCCTCGGGCCGCAAATGATAGGCAAGCCGGTGAATGTCGCGCATAAACACAAGGTTGTAGTCGTCGCCGTGCTTCATCAACAACCGCCGGAATTCAAACGTCG
>JBAZRU010000866.1:0-2466 GCA_041662805.1 Candidatus Hydrogenedentales bacterium
GTCCATTTTGAGGATGTGGATACGGTCAGCATCACGTTCTCTGCCAAGCCAGAGAGGAATTGCCAGTTCTCGTGGCGACTGGACGGCGGCGCGTGGGCTTCACCGAGAAAGGACAGTGTTGTACGTCTTGTCGATCTTCCCGGTGGTGAACACATGGTGGAAGCGTATGCCCAAGATGAATTTCTTACTCGTGACCCTACACCGGCATCGGCCACGGTCACGGTTGAAATCAAGGTGGAGGAACAAGTTGCGGGATGGGTCGCCGACCTCAGTCAGAGCGACTTTGACAAACGGAAGGCAGCCGTCCAAGCGTTGAAGGGAATCCCCGATCAGGCGCTCTCAGCACTGCGCGCTGCCCGAAGCGCCGCGTCGGACGACGTGAAATGGTGGATCGACGTGGCCATACAAGAAGTCTCGAAGACTCAGCAATCAAAGGACTCGCCGTAGCGCTTGATTCAGGCGTTAGTCACACGGACACGGTCATTCTCTACGGCAAACTCATTTCCCTCGCTTTAAGGTCGCTGAAGGTCCCTTCGCCGTCTTGGACAACGAAGCCGATGCGGCCGGTGAAGTCTTTGATCGAGTAGGTCTGCACGAGGAGATCGTCGAGGTAACACTCGAAAACATTCTCGCTGTGGCGTGGTCCCGACCGCGCCACTCCCGCGACCGGAGGCTCCTTCCCTCCCCGCGCCGCCGTCCCCGAGTGCAACAAATGTCCCTATATATAGGGAACATTTTACGAGGACCCGAACCATGCCAATGCAATCCCATTCCCGGCTCCCGGCCGTTCGTGGCTGGCGTCGAGATTCCAGAACAGGCGGCACCCCCCCTTGTATCGTCAAAACGACACGGGGACCCTGCCACGAAATGAGCGCAGGTTCGCTTCCCGTTCACACGCGGATTCCACCGCCGCCGCAGATGTTAACCGAGGGTACACCCTTGTATCGTCAAAACGACACGGGACCCCTGCCACGAAATGAGCGCAGGTTCGCTTCCCGTTCACTGGCGGATTTCACCACCAGCGCAAATGTTAACCAGGGGTACCCCCCTTGTATCGTCAAAATACATGGGGTGCACCCCCGGGGAGAGCGGCGAAGGGAGCGCGCGTCGGGCACCCGGAAGGTCTTCTTCTCTTCCTTGGTGGTGCAAATCTCCGGAACTCCACCAACAAGGCGCCAAGGACACCAAGAAGAATGAAAAGAGCAGCGAAACATAGCCAGTTTGGCAGCCGCAAGTGGTCGGGTCGGAAAATGTTAACCAAGGGTACCCCCTTGTATCGTCAATTTTCGCGGGTGCACCCCTAGCGTGAGCTGCGAGGCCGGAGACCGTTCGGTCGCGGGAGTGGCCGGGTCGGGAAACCCGGCCACAGCAGCAATGAGTGGGTAGCGAATCCCATCACATGAAAGGCAGCCGAGGGCGGCTGCCCCACATTGGGGATTCGGCCATCTTGTGGGGCAGCCGCCCTCGGCTGCCGGGATTGAACTCGGCCTACGGATTCCCCGCACGCGCTATCCCATGCGGGGGGACCGTCACCTTTCCCTCGCGACCGCCGTTGCGAACGGTGATGGCCGCTTCCGCGTCGGTGGTGTTGAGCATGAGGTGGCTGACGGCGTCGGTCTGGGTGACGTACACGCCGTCCGTGACCATCGGATAGACGGGCAGGCGCAGGCGCTCGAACTCGGCGGTCAGGGCTTTCCCGAGGGTGTCCCAATCCGCGACGCGGACGACCAAACCCTTTCCGAGCCGCCTGCCTTCGTGGGACTTGCCAAACAGGTGGCGCTCCGGCGCGCGGCTCTTCTCGACGCTGCCGAACTCCGCCACGTCCATCACAACGAGCCGGCCCCCGTTGCGCACCCAACGCGCGATCCGTTTGGCATCGCCGTATTCCATGACGCTCCCGTGGGCAATCACGAGGATGTCGTACCGGTCGAGCGCGCCGCGCCGCAGCATGGATTCGTCGACGTAGTCGTAGTCGGCGATATCCCGCATCGCGCGGGCTTTCTCGAAGTATTTCCCCCAGTTCAGCGTCATGTGGACTTCGGGGTACCAGAAGGCAACGGGCACGACGGGCCGGGGTACGTGGAAAAGGTTGTGCAGGTTGGCCTGTTGCACGTCGATGGACGGCGCGCGACTGACGAGGTTGGCCGCGTAGTCGTGCAGTTGGTTTGCGCCGGACGCCGTGGCGTTGTAGATGCGCGCGACGATGCCGCGTTCGTCCTCGGGCCCTGCGGGCTCGAATCCGAAGTAGGCCCCGTAGTGACGCCCCGCCGCAGCCACCCACCGGGTGATCGCGAAATTGGCGGCGTAATTGGAACCTTCGTTGGTGATGCGGACCCCGGCATCGTATTTCGCCGCCACGCGGCATTGCTCGGCGAAGTTCGAGCCGTGCTCTGGCGGGGCATCGCCGCCGGTGCAAAGATAGATGGGAGAGTCAGGGAAATGCTTGCGTGTCGCGGCAATCCACCA
>JBAZRU010000866.1:2476-2786 GCA_041662805.1 Candidatus Hydrogenedentales bacterium
CCGTCATGGATTCCCGGTACCAGCCGACGAAGTCGAGCCAATGCCGTCGCGTCTGGGGCGAGGCATCGGGCAGCCTCTCCCTGAATGCCTCCATCGCCCCTTCGCCTTCGACGGGAAAGGTCACGTTGTCCCAGGTCTTGAAGTCCGTACCCCAGACCTTGTTGAGACGGCGCAAGGTCACGTAGTGCTTGCGGGCAAACGCCTGGAAATCGGCCTTGGCATAGCTGTCACCGCACCAGAACCCCTGATGGTTGTGATACTCGCCAGGCACGATGAACGTCCATCCCCCGCCGGTGACGGAATAGATGGC
>JBAZRU010000867.1:0-2765 GCA_041662805.1 Candidatus Hydrogenedentales bacterium
GATACACCCGAGGACTTGGAGCACGTACGCGCAATGCTCGAGGGCGCGTTGGAAGGAAGGAAGTAAATGCCGAGGTACGTATTCGTAACAGGTGGCGTGGTTTCATCGGTTGGCAAAGGCATCGCGCCGGCGAGTCTAGGGCTCTTGCTGGAGGCGCGCGGCTACAAAGTGGCCATGATGAAGCTGGATCCTTACATCAACGTGGATCCGGGCACGATGAATCCGTTCGAACACGGCGAAGTCTTCGTGACGGACGACGGCTCGGAAACGGACTTGGACCTCGGGCATTATCAACGGTTCACACACGCCAAGCTCTCCCAAAAGAGCAATATGACGACCGGAAGCGTCTACCACGCGGTCATCGAGAAAGAGCGCCGCGGCGAGTATCTTGGAAAGACGGTTCAGGTGATCCCTCACATTACCGACGAGATCAAGCGGCGGATTCGCGCGTTGACGGCAGAGCCGGAAGACGACGCGGACGTAGCGCTTATTGAGATTGGCGGTACCGTAGGCGACATCGAAAGCTTGCCGTTCCTCGAAGCGATTCGTCAGTTTAACCTCGACGTCGCCCCCGAGCCGTGCTGCAACATCCACGTAACCTTGGTTCCCTACATCGAAGCCGCCGAGGAACTGAAAACGAAGCCGACCCAGCACAGCGTGCGTGCGCTACGGGACATTGGAATTCAGCCGAACGTAATCGTGTGCCGCACGGGCACGCAAGATCTCGGACCCGATCAGCGGCGTAAGATTGCCATGTTCTGCAATGTCACCGAGGACTACATCATCAGCGCTCCGGATGTGAAGCCGGTCTATGCAATCCCCCTGAATTTCCGTAAGCAGCGCCTCGACGAGATCGTGCTGCGCAGTCTGAATCTAGAGCCCCGCCAAATCGACTTGTCGGCATGGGAGGCCATGATCGAGCGGATTGTCCGTCCCAAGCACGAAATCAGAGTCGCCGCGGTCGGAAAATACACCCATCACGGAGACGCCTACAAAAGCATCAACGAAGCCTTTGTGCATGCGGGCGTGGCGAATGATTGCCGCGTGAAAGTGGAATGGGTGGACTCCGAGAGTTTCGAGAATGGCACGGTGCCGTCGGAATCGCTGGATCAGTATGACGGCGTCGTCGTGGGGCCGGGCTTCGGCTCGCGCGGCATCGAGGGCAAGATCAAAGCGGTGGAATATGTGCGCAAGGCCAAGAAGCCGTTCTTCGGAATTTGCCTGGGCATGCAGATTGCCGTAATCGAAATGACGCGCAATTGCCTGGGCCTGAAGGAAGCGAATTCCACGGAGTTCAACGCAGAAGGCCCCGATCCCGTGATTTCGCTGCTTTCGGAGCAGCGGGGGATTCGGGAGATGGGTGGCACGATGCGGCTGGGCGCGTATCGTTGCGAGTTGGTCCCGAACACGAAGACCCAAAAGGCATATGGCGCGGACTCCGTCGAAGAGCGTCACCGGCATCGCTACGAGTTCAACAACTCGTACCGCGAGCGTTTGGAAAAAGAAGCGGGACTGATCGTCAGCGGAATCCATACGCGAGGCGACCACGAGCTTGTGGAAATCATCGAGCTGCGGGATCACCCGTGGTTCTGCGCATCGCAGTTTCATCCGGAATTCACCTCGACTCCTTTGAAGCCGCAGCCGCTGTTTCGGGATTTTGTAAAGGCGGCGCTTGAGTATCGAAACGCTCGTGTTAAAAGCTGACCCAAATCTGCCTTTGCGGCTTGCCTTGTCTCACCGGGCTAAGGCCTTGGATGGGTTGGCTCGCTGCAAACGGGATTTGGAATCGGGAAGCGGCGACAAGCAATCCCTGGGTCTTCAAATCCTCGAGCTGGAGCATGAACTTGCTCGGGCTGAAGCGACCATTCGGAAATTGCGCGACGCCGAACGCATCAGCAGCACCCGGCTCGAAGCCAATCTGAGCATTCATCGCGATGAGCAGGCGGGACTGCCAGAGGCGGTCCGCCGTGGGGCCATCAGCGCCAGCGGGGCCAACGACGCGAATAGGAACCTTCGCAGGCGAATCAGGGCCGTTGAAGAAGGAATTGCCGCCGCCAAAGCGCGCATTACCGCGGAGACTCCGGAAGAACTTGGTGGCCGGATCGATTTGCCTTTCGAGAAATACCAGGGCGAGATTCCGTATGTGCC
This sequence comes from Candidatus Hydrogenedentales bacterium, assembly GCA_041662805.1. Lineage (GTDB taxonomy): Bacteria > Hydrogenedentota > Hydrogenedentia > Hydrogenedentales > SLHB01 > JAIBAQ01. Next base: position 2,149 of record JBAZRU010000867.1, read on the forward strand.
GAAGCCTGCCGGAGTCATGGAATGGGCGCTGGCCCTTATTCTGGCACTCTTGGCTGGTGGCTCGGTGTTTCTCCCGTGGGTGACGGTTGGGGGCGCGGCCAGTTCGCTTATCGGCATCTCCGGAGCGATTGAACGTTCCATGGACCCGTCGCTCGGCTACCTTCGTTTGGTTTGGCTTCCACTTTTCGTGCTGCCCTTCGCCTCTATTCCTTGCTTCTCAGTGCTTTCGAAACAGTTTGTCGGCTGGGGCATACTCATACTGGGCATGCTCCTGACTGCGGCAAGTCTGCTGCCGGGGTTGTTAATTAGGCACGGAGATTTGGGGGATTCTCTGTTTGACGGAGTGCCCCTCTTGTTTCACGTGGGGAACGGCTTCTATTGCGGTGTGGGTGTCGCCTTCATCGTGATGGGCGGGTTGCGCGTTGGCAGCGCCTCCATTTCTCTTAAGCATCGACTGACCGCTGCGGCTCTCTTCGCCGGAGCTATGGCACTGCTGGTGCTCGCCGTCATGGTGCTTGTCTCGTTGGGGAACCGAGGCGCACGAATCACGTTTACGGCTTCCCTTGCGCAGCCCACCCAGGATGCGATTCGCGTCTTGTGCCAAAACTCGGGCGGTG
>JBAZRU010000868.1:0-2757 GCA_041662805.1 Candidatus Hydrogenedentales bacterium
CTACGAGCCCGAACTCGAGACCCTGCTCGAACTCGGAATCCCGCGCGACTCCGCCAAGGGGCGCGTCGTGTACCGGGGCAAAGGCTGCGAGAAGTGCCAGGGCCGCGGCTACTACGGCCGGACGGGCATCTTCGAACTGCTGGTCATGACGCCGCTGATCCAGGATCTGACTGTGCGCGGCGCGGACTCGAACGTCATCAAGCGCGAGGCGAAGAAGGCCGGCATGCGCACGCTGCGCGAAGATGGCGCCGCGAAAGTTTTCCAAGGGGTGTCAACCATCGAGGAGGTTCTGCGCGTTACCCGCGACGACATCCTCCTCGAAGTGACGGACTAGCTCCATGGCTGTTTTCGAGTATCAAGCCCTCGCAAAGACTGGCAAGGCGGTGCGCGGAACGATTGACGCGGACACGCCGGCGGCCGCGCGCCGAAAGCTGCGCGAGCAGGACTTGCACCCCACGCGCGTTGAGGAAACCTTCGCAAAGGGTTCTCAAGGGCGCGAAGAACGCGGCTCGGGGTTCAGCCGTATCAGCCAGCGCGACCTTGCCCTGATGACGCGGCAACTGGCCGTGTTGCTGAAGGCGGGCATGCCTCTTGTCGAAGGGCTCACGGCCCTCATCTCCCAGACCAGCAGCGCGCGTCTGCGCAAGATAATTTTCGACGTACGCGACCGCGTGAACGAGGGCGTGGCCCTTGCCGACGCCATGGCCTCGCACAATCGCGTGTTCTCGGACTTGTTCGTCAACATGATTCGCGCCGGCGAATCCAGCGGAGCCCTCGAAAGCGTGCTGGCCCGCCTGGCCGACATCACCGAGCGCAACGTCCGCATGAAGCACAAAATCTCCTCCATGCTCGCCTACCCCATCCTGATGGGATGCGTCGGCTTCGGCGTCGTGGCCTTCCTGATGACCGCCATCGTTCCCAAAATCATGCAGATATTCGAGAAACAGGATCGCGAGCTTCCTACAGTCACGAAACTCATGATCGCAACCTGCGACTTCATGATTCATTGGTGGTTTCTCATCGTAGCCGTGCTGGTTGGCTCGTTCCTATTGTGGCGATTCTGGGTAGCACGTCCCGCCGGCCGCCTCAAATGGGACAAAATGAAACTGCGCCTGCCTCTGCTTGGCCCGCTCTACGTCAAAATGATTGCCGCGCGATTTTCGCGCACCCTGGGCACCATGCTGCAAAGCGGACTCACCATGATGACCGCCCTCGACGTCGTGAAGACCGTCGTGCAAAACCGCGTCATCGAAGAGATTATGGACGACGTTAAGAGTAGTGTGCGCCGTGGGCGCGACCTTGCCACCCCCTTGCAGGAAACCGGCTACTTCCCGCCCATGCTCATCCACATGATCGAATTGGGCCAGCGAAGTGGCGAATTGGAAAGCATGCTGACGCAGGTCGCCGACACCTACGACGAGGATATCGAACTGACTATCAACGGAATCGTCAGCCTGCTCGAACCGATGATGATATTGGTGATGGGCGCTTTGGTCGGTACCTTGGTAATGTCCATCTTGCTACCCATTTTCGACATGAGCTCGGGCTTCTAGTATTTGCCCGGCAAAGGAGATGAAATCATGAGTTGCGCGACGAATCCCCTTACCAAACGGCACGCGAACAGGGCAGGCTTTACGCTCATCGAGTTGATGGTGGTGATCGTGATCCTGGGAATGCTCATGGCCGTGGTTGTGCCGCGCATGATCGGCGCAACGGACGACGCCAAGGTCGCCGCAACGAAGTCGCAGATTCATTCGTTTCGGACGGCTCTCGACATGTTCAAACTGAAGATCGGCCGCTATCCCTCGACCAGCGAAGGATTGGGAGCGCTCGTGAATAATGAAAAGCAGAATTTCCTCAACGAAGACAACGTGCCCAACGACCGGTGGGGAAATCCCTTTAACTATACCTGCCCCGGAGCCAAGGGACACGATTTCGAGATCGTCTCCTACGGCGCGGATGGCGCGCTAGGCGGCACGGGATACAACGCGGACATCGAAAGCTGGAACCTTCAAGCGGAGAACTAAAGGGCAAATGGCCGGTCGATTCGACGAATGGCGCCCTGCGGCCGCGTCGAAACGCGGGCTTCACGCTCATCGAGTTGGTGATCGTCGTCGGCATTATTGCCATGGTGATTGCCATTGCGATGCCGCGCCTGTCGGTGGCGCTCTCCTTCGGGCAATTGGATGCGGCCGCCCGGCACCTCGCGGGATATGGCCGCAGCGTGACGGCCTACACGGCACTTGAGCAGGAAAGCGCCACCGTCGTCATCGACTTGCCGAATAGGCAGTACTTCACCCTTCGCTGGCGCGAACAGACAAACAAGTTGTTCGACGACACGAGCGCGAGAAGCAACGAACAGGCCATCCCCGAGAATCCCACCGTGCAGGACTTGATCGCCTTGGGCGGCGAAGAGGAAATGACGGATTACGCGATGCAGGTGAAAGAGCAGTTTGACCGCTCTTTCATGCGCTCGTTGGAAGCGCGCGCGCGCAACGTAAACCAAGACTCCATCCTCTCCGACATCGGGCCGCTGTTCGACAAGGACTTCTCGCTGAAAGACGACGACGAAGAAAATCGGGAAGAGGTGACGAAAACGCTGCTGGAACGGACGCTGCTCCCGCCGGAGATTGCAATCGAATCGATACGCGTCGGCAACGTGGAATACACCGAGGGCCGCGTTGAGATTGAGGTCAGTCCCGTCGGGATGAGCGAGTTCATCGTCTTCATCCTCAAAGACATGTCCGACGAGTACGT
>JBAZRU010000869.1:0-2755 GCA_041662805.1 Candidatus Hydrogenedentales bacterium
GGGAAGAAGAAGAGAGATTTACGGGGATGCACAGGATTCACTGGATGGAACTCGGGGACGGGATGGAACTGCGGGGACGTGCGCGGGGTTGGGAATTCGGGGAATTACACGCGCGGAGACGCTGGGACGCGGAGGCGAATCTGAGATTTGGAGGTGAAGGGGATTGGGGGGGTGCGCATGGGCGATAGACGCAAGGGCCAAAGAAGAAGTTCATCTCCTCGGTCATCCCCCGTTCCGGGAAGCACCCGTTTCCAGGCACAGCTCGGAGCGATACGTGGACCTTGGTGCAGATCTTCTTGTGGTGCGGGCTTCCAGCCTGCGTCCGGAGGCAGGCTGGAAGCCTGCACCACAAGACATGACGAGAACTCTGGATGATGAGCAGATCGAGCTTTGAGGTCACACCGAAGACTGGGGGTGAGTGAGATGCCGGTACCGGAAAGGTTCGGGACTGAAGTATCGTGATCGGACATCCGGGCTGTGGCTCGGGGGGAAGGAAGTTTTCGTGAGCGGTAGGTGTTCATGCCCATGAGCAAGCCGGGGGAGCACCGCGATTCTCCCTTAAAGGAATACCTCCTTGAAGCAGCAAAAAGCCTCTTGCATGAGGCAGGACACTTCGGTATACTCTTGACATGAAAACCCGATCTCACTCGCACAGATGGGGAAGATTTGGTCGTCTGTGCCTGGAGCCCCGGATTCTTGCGGTGGTGCTATGCGTGGTTGTGATGGCGCCTTTCGCGGGTACACAGGCATTCAGCACCTCTTCCATCTCGGGCAATGAGGAGCGGCACGCTTCGCGACAATCGGAGTTGCGTCAAAGGCTGCTTCAAGAGCGGAGAGAAGCGGCCTCGCGCCGCCAGGGAATGGGGGCCTTTCAAAGCAAGAAGGGCGTGACCATTCTCACCAATCGCCCCGAAAAGTACCGCAATCGCGCAGGGTATGCCGAAATTACCCTGGACTACGAGCCGATTGTAGTCCCCGACCGTTTTCGAAATCGGGCAACTCCGGGCCAATACTCCACGTCCGAAATCGGGGAACTCGTCCAACGGTACGCACGCCAATACAATGTGGACGAAGGCCTCATCTACGCGATCATCAAGGTTGAAAGCAACGGCAATCCCAATGCGGTTTCGCCCAAGGGCGCGCGGGGGCTGATGCAATTGATGCCGGCGACGGCCGAGGACATGGGCGTGAAGAACATTCACGACCCGGCCGAGAACATTGCTGGCGGCACGCAATACATTGCCAAACTGCTGGAGCTTTTCGACAACAATCCTGTGAACGCCCTTGCTGGGTATAACGCAGGCCCCGAGAACGTCAAGAAATGGGGCGGGGTGCCTCCCTTTGAAGAGACGCAGAACTATGTCAACAAGGTGCTCAGACTTTCGGCGCGCTATTCCAAGACGGGTGTCGACGCCAGTTATTTGAGCAATTCGTTCCTGAAGGCCAGAATGAGTCAGGAGAAGGGCGCCAAGCAGGTTGCGGCAGTCCGCAAGGAAGAGCCGAAGCAAAAGTTCCAAGTGCGCTTCAAGAGCGGCACGATCCAGCAGGCGGAAAAGGTCGTCGAAGAGGGCGACTACTACTATATGGACTATAAGGGGCGCAGTTTCCGGGTGCGCAGAGGCCTCGTCGAAACCGTCACTCCGCCTCCCATGACTCGTCAGGCAGGCTCGCGCGTCGCTTCCCAGATGTAGGGCCTATTTCTCGTTCACACCGCCATCCTTTGTGTTTTTGTCAATTTTCGGCATTGAAATTGGCCAACACCTGTGATAACATAAAATCCCGTTAGGACACGGGGCCTTCCGCTTCTCATCTCCTAACCCTCGCAGTGTTTTTGGTGCGTTCTTTGGGGAATATTGCGAGTGCCATTTTCGGTCGCAGGGAGAGCGCCCGCCAGGGCAAGGGGCATGGTGATGCAGTCAATCGGAAGTCGGGGCGTTGTGGCAATAATTCCCGCGCGCTACGCGTCTACTCGGTTCCCAGGTAAGGTAATCGCCCCACTGGCCGGGAAACCCCTCATCGCGCAAACCTACTACCGAACGTGCGAAGCGTCCTTGGTGTCGCGTGTTCTGATCGCTACGGACGACGAGATTGTCCGGGAGGCATTGGAACCCCTGGGGATTCCCGTGGTGATGACGCGCGCAGACCACCAATCGGGGACCGACCGCATTGCGGAAGTGGCGCAGGGGTTGGATGCCGACCTTATCGTTAATGTGCAAGGAGACGAGCCGCTCATCGATCCGCATACGATCGACGAGGCGATTCGGCCGCTCTTGACGGACCCCGATCTTCCTATGTCCACAGCGAGGCGGCTGATTACCAATCCCGAGGACATTGAGAATCCGAACGTCGTGAAGGTGGTTTGCGACTGTCGTGGGCGGGCCCTGTATTTTTCGAGGCACCCTATTCCGTACATTCGCGACGCCGTGGACAGGCTCGCGGAGCCCGCCTGCTATTGGCAGCATATCGGGCTGTATGTGTACCGGCGCGAATTCCTGCTGGACTATGCGCGATGGGAGCTTTCGTCGCTCGAAAAGTTGGAGAAGTTGGAGCAGTTGCGTGTTCTGGAGCGCGGTTACCCTATCGCGGTTGTCGATACGAAGTACCAGAGCATCGGAGTAGATACACCCGAGGACTTGGAGCACGTACGCGCAATGCTCGAGGGCGCGTTGGAAGGAAGGAAGTAAATGCCGAGGTACGTATTCGTAACAGGTGGCGTGGTTTCATCGGTTGGCAAAGGCATCGCGGCGGCGAGTCT
>JBAZRU010000870.1:0-2733 GCA_041662805.1 Candidatus Hydrogenedentales bacterium
GAACTCTTTACATCGGTGCCGCGCGGCGCAAAACAGCATACGATGGTCATGTTTTGGCGGGCGTTCCGAAAGGATTGGCGTTCGATTGTAAGCGGTTTGCCCTATGTAATGGCGGATTCGATGTCGCTTGCGCGCCGGTCCGGCATGTTGCGCCGGCTTTTCGGCGATCCAACCCTAGGGTGGAAGCGGTATTCGACGCATCCCGTCGAGGTCGCGACGACGCCGGGCAATCACATCACAATGCTTATCGAACCGAAAGTGAAGGAGTTGGCGGAGCGGCTTCGGGCTGCGCTCGATGCGGCAACGCCCGCGCAGCGCCGCCGCACGGTACGAGAACGCGAAGCAGGAATTTCCTCGTAGCTTTCGGACGATTCCAGTAGTCCGCGAGGCGTTTCAAGTCGTATGCAAGGCTGAGCCAGCACGGATTCACCATGAAGCACGCAGTAGCTGATACACGCATTCCATTGGCGGCTCCGCCAGTTTCGACAAATACACGGGCGGGCCGGCGCCTCAAGGTGATGTTCATCCCTCTGAGCTACGTGCTTGCGCACACGGTCCGTCCAATCGAAATTGCCAAGGCCTTGCGCGCCCGAGGGCATGACGTTTTCTTCGTGGGGGTCGATGCGGCGACGCCGCGTTCGAAGATGAGTCTAGTGCGTGAAGCCGGAATCCGGCACATTGTTGCTCCGGAACCCAATCACCCCTACGTGTGGGAACGGTTCATCAAGCACGGATGGCTGAAGACGTCCATCGACCTCACGTTTGTCGCGCGGTGGGCCCCGCTCCACGAGATCATCGAAGCGCATGTCGAGATCATCAAGCAGGAGAAGCCGGACATCGTCATCGGCGACAGTTCCGTGACGGCGAGCACGTCGGCGTATATTTCGGGCATTCCCGCGGCGTGCGTGCAAGGCGCTTATTTTCTCGACTACCTGAACTCCAATATCTACTATCGAATGCACATGCGTTCGTGGGATCGCATGAATCTGGAGCCCATGAGACGCAAGGCGTACCGGCGTCACGGCGTGAAGCCCGTCAACGCCATGCGGCTCCTGTGCTCGATTCCCCTGTTGTCTCCGGACCTCACGTCTCTCTATGACCCTTCGCCGCGTTGTCCTCATTACCACACGGTTGGCCCGATCCTATTCGATCACCCCGCTCCCACCCCGGAGTGGATGAGCGAACTCGACGACGGCACGCCCAATGTCTACGTGTCCATGGGATCGACCGGGATCTTCGATGTCTTTCTTCGTCGCACGTACGACGCGCTCGGCAAGCTCCCCTATCGGTTTGTGGTAACGACAGGTGGCCAAGTAGATGCAGGAACGATGCGCCTGGCCCCGGCAAATTTCCGGTTTGCGGATTTTGCCAACGGCTCGGAGATCTTGCGGCATTGCTCGGCCATGATCTACCACGGCGGCAACGGGACGATGTACCAAGGGCTGGCCGCGGATGTGCCGATGGTCGCCGTTCCGGCCCACCGGGAGCAGGAATTGGTGGTAAGGCATGCCGTCCGCCACGGATTCTGCCTGTCGGCGCCGAAGCCGCGTCACATCAACGGCGAAGTCCTGGCGCATACGCTGAGGCGCGTCATCGAAGAGCCGTCGTTTCGCGAAGCCGCGAAACGTTTCGGTGCGGAAGTGCGCGCCTCAAACGGTTCGGAGACGTCCGCCGACATCATCGAGCAGGTGGCCTGGCTGGGCTTGCCCGCCAAGGCCTATCTTGAAAGCTCCCGCGTCCGCACGATCTTCTGATGGAGCCTACCTATGACTCGAAAGCGGCCTTCGCGAAATAGGCCGCCTCGAACGACCAGTCCGTCGCGCAGACTTCCAACCGCACGTCGATCGTCTTTCCCGTGTACGGCATCAAGTCTACGGTTACGTTAGTCCATTGTCCCTTGGTGTCGACCGGCTTCTCGACCATGGGCTGACCGTTGAGCAGAATGCGCAGCGCAAAGTTGCCCTTCGTGTCGGAGGCTACATCGACGGCCAGCTTGGGGCTTCCATCCGACGGTACTTTGTAGCTTGCCGTCAAGACGGCGGGAGTCTTCTGGTCCACGGGATGCAGCACGAGCACGTTGTCGCGCCCGTATTGGTTTCCGCGCAAGCCCGGATCCATATCGTGCCCGCAGGCGATGATACGCCACGCCGGGTTCCATAGATTGAGATCCGTCTGTGAAAGGGCGACGGCCAACCCTTCTTTCTGGTGCACCCACTGCTCAAGCACGATGGGCTCGATGGGCTGTTGTACGGGGATTTCGTAAGCATCGCCGGTCACGTTGCCCCCCACCTTCTTGATGATGTCCTCCGTGACCTTTTGGGAGATGGGAATCAGGGAATTGAACGAGTAGTCGGTGAAGGCGAATACCGTGTCGCCCATCGCGGGGATGCCGCCCGTGAAATGGTCGCCCAGTGCGGCGAATCCCTTCATGCATCCCAATACCCCCGCGGCATTCGACGGATTGCAGTCGGCGTCCTGCCCGCACCGCGTCGAAATCTCGATGGTCTTCGTCATGTCGCCTTCGCCGTAGACCAATCCCATTACGATGTACGCGGCATTCAGTTTCGCGTCGATGTTGAATACGTCGCCCGGTATGCAGTCCACGTCGTCTTGCCATTTCTCTTCAATCTTCTTCCACGTCGCCAGCCAGTCGCCGGGATTCTCTTTGTGCCAAGCGATGACGTCGGAAATGCAGCGATGGAACTCCGAGTCTTTCGGAATGCAGGCAAGGCC
>JBAZRU010000871.1:0-2726 GCA_041662805.1 Candidatus Hydrogenedentales bacterium
CGATCTTCCGTGCTATTCCATGTCGCCCATGGCGTTCCTTCAGCGGCCCTATCGATGGCTTCGCGCCATTTCCAAGTATCGCGCGACGGCGAGCGTTGCGCCGAATTTCGCCTACGACCTGTGCGTCCGGAAAGTTACCACGGAACAGCGCGACGCGCTAGACCTGAGCAGTTGGCGGATGGCGGGCAATGGGGCAGAGCCCATCCGGCCCGAGACGCTCGAACGGTTCTACAACACGTTCAAACAGTGCGGATTTCGGTGGCGCACGATCTCTCCGGCCTACGGGCTTGCGGAAGCCACTCTTGAGGTGTCGCAGACGCCTTGGGAGGAGGGTCCCACGTTCCTTCCGATTAAGATGGACGAACTTGAACGCCACAGGGCCGTGGAAGCGCAGAAGCCGGGCCCCGGTGTGCGAGTTTTGGTCGGATGCGGCCACGTCTCGAAGGACACCCGTGTAGTCATAGTGGATCCGGAGTCCTGTTTGCAGTGTTCTCCGGATACCGTGGGCGAAATATGGGTATCGGGACCTACGGTGGCGCAAGGGTACTGGAATCGCCCGGACGATACCAAGGAGACGTTTGCGGCGTGCCTGGCGGATACGGGCGATGGACCCTTTCTTCGCACCGGCGATTTGGGTTTCATGAAGAACGGCAGCCTGTATGTTACCGGGCGAATAAAGGATATGATAATCATCGATGGGTTCAATCATTATCCCCAGGATATCGAGAGAACCGTCGAGAGAAGCCACGCGGGCATTCGCCCTGGATGTTGTGCCGCATTTTCCATCGAAGAGGGTGGCCAGGAACGTCTCGTCATAGTGAGTGAAGTGGTGGAGACGGTGCGGCGCGATGTCCCGGTGTCTGGAGACAACGGCCATGTTCAAGGGATCGTGGATCCGAAGGAAGTCGTCACGGCGATTCGCCGCGCGGTTTCGGAGTACCACGATCTCCGTGTGTTTAAGGTATGCCTGATCGAGCCAAGAAGCATTCACAAGACAACCAGTGGGAAAATCCAACGGCAGGCATGCCGCTCGGCTTTTCTCGACGGGGTGCATCGGGTGGTGGCCTGCGAGTGACGCGGCGTTCGGGCTCGTTTGTGGGCGCTACGGTGTGTGTGCGCTTGTTTTGCCTGCCTCTGCGCATTCCCGCGCCTTGTTGGAGTAACATTTCGTGGTGAAGACCAAAGAGGTCATTCAAGACTGGCTCGTGTCGCGTCTTGCCGAGGAGCTTGGGATCGACAAGAAGGCCATCGATCCTCGCGAGTCGTTTGACGGTCTCGGCTTGTCCTCGCGCGACGCGGTGACCTTGTCCGGCGACTTGGAAGACTGGCTGACCCATCGCTTGTCTCCCACGATCCTGTGGGAGTACCCGACCATCGAAACCATGGCGCGGTACCTCGCCGAATTGGATTCGGGCGGCAATGGCAAAGTGGCTGAACCTGAATCCCTCCCGCAAGCCGACAAGCGTACTCAAGCGTTGGCGGAGCCCATTGCCATCGTTGGAATGGGTTGCCGCTTTCCGGGCGCATCGGGTCCTGAAGAATACTGGAGCCTACTCACCGAGGGCCGCGATGCCATTCGGGAGGTGCCTGCGAGCCGTTGGGATAACGACGCGCTCTTCCACCCCGACCCCGCGACGCCTGGAAAGATGTACACCCGCCGAGGCGGCTTCATTGACGCGATCGACCAATTCGATTCGGCCTTCTTCGGCGTGTCGCCCCGCGAAGCGGCCCGGATGGATCCGCAGCAACGCCTGCTGATGGAGACGGCGTGGGAAGCGCTCGAAAACGCGGGCATCGCCCCGGACTCGCTGGCGGGCACGGCCACCGGCGTTTTCGTCGGCATCAGTTCGAACGACTATTCGCAGATCCAGTTCAGCGACCCCGCCCATGTGGACGCGTATGCGGGCACCGGCAACGCGCACAGCCTTGCCCCCAATCGCATTTCCTATTTTCTCGACCTGCACGGCCCGAGCGTCGCCGTGGACACGGCGTGCTCCTCGTCGCTCGTGGCGGTGCACAATGCGGTGACGAGCCTGCGTCTTGGCGAATGCGCTCTCGCCATCGTCGGCGGCGTGAATGCCCTCATCTCTCCCGAAGTGAATATGATTTTCTCCCACGCCCGCATGATGTCGCCGGATGGACGATGCAAGACGTTCGACGCAAGCGCCGACGGCTACGTTCGCGGAGAAGGCTGCGGTGTCGTCATTCTCAAGCGATTGGAAGACGCGGTAGCCGATGCCGACGGTATCGTTGCGGTGATTCGCGGAAGCGCGGTCAATCACGATGGCCGGAGCAACGGGCTGACCGCGCCCAATGGCCTTGCCCAACAGGCCGTCATTCGGATGGCGCTGGCCAATGCAGGCATCGAGCCTAGCCAAATCGGCTACGTCGAAGCGCATGGAACCGGAACCTCGCTGGGCGACCCGATCGAAGTGGATGCGCTCAAAGCGGTTCTGCTTCAGGGACGGAGCCGGGACCAGCGCTGCCTGCTCGGTTCGGTGAAGACGAATATCGGTCACTTGGAAGCTGCAGCGGGCGTGGCTGGGTTGATCAAGACTGCGCTCATCCTGCAACACGGGATGGTGCCGCGGCATCTTCACCTGACGAAGGTGAATCCCCTCATCGAGCTCGACAACACTCCTATCGAGATCGTTACCGAACCCCAGCAGTGGGCGCGCGGCAACGATCAAAGGTATGCGGGGGTTAGTTCGTTTGGATTCGGCGGG
>JBAZRU010000872.1:0-2721 GCA_041662805.1 Candidatus Hydrogenedentales bacterium
AGCGCCGCGTGTCGCCCGTGCCTCGCTCCATCGTTCAGGGTCGATACCTGGAGCAGGACGACGACGGCATCGTCCTGGGTAAGGTGGCGGCTTCCGAGTTGGGGCTCAAAACGGGTGACTCGATTGTCCTGACGACTTCCGACAGCGAATACACTTTGGAGGTCGTCGGCATTTTCGATACGGGTGTCGAAGCCCTGGACCGCTCGGTGGGGTTTGCGTCGCTTTCAGCATACTCCGACTTTGCAGAGTCGCGCGTGACGGTCGAGACGGCGTACATGTGTTTGCCCGGCACGGACCTCGCTTCGGTTCAACACTGGCTTCAAGATCGCGAGCCAAAGGCCAATGTCATGCTCTGGGAGGACAAACTTCCGGAAGTGGCGCAACTCGTGCAATTGAACGTATTCGCCATGCGCGTTGTTATCCTCTTGGTCGTCGCTATCCTGGGATTTGGCGTGGCCAATGCGTTACTGATTTCAGTCATTGACCGTTATCGATACTATGCAATCCTGAAAGCGATTGGCGTGCGGCCAATGGAAGTCGTTACGACTATCGTTGGAGAGGCCGTAATCATGTGTCTGGGAGCGGGAATTGCAGGCACGCTGGTGGGTTCCCTGCTCAGCTTGGCTTGGGGCCATGTGGGACTGGACCTGAGTATGTACACGTCACACAATCCCCACTTCAGCGTGAACTCAGTGATTCATCCGCGCTTGACCGCCGGTATGGCCCTGGGTCCCCAGGGAGTGGCCCTGATTGCCGCCGCTCTGGCGTCGCTGTGGCCGGCCGCGGTGGCCGCGCGGCGGTCAGTGAGCTCGGGAATGCGAGACCGATGATGCACGAGTATGCCATTGAGATGGTTTCCGTGAACCGCGTGTTTGGTAAGGGAGCCGCGCAGGTTGCCGCGTTGAGCGACATCGCGCTCACTATTGAACCCGGCGCGCGCGTGGCCGTGGTAGGGCCGAGTGGCTCCGGAAAGACGACGTTCCTGAATTTGGTAGGTGCTTTGGATAAGCCAAGCTCCGGCGTGGTGACTGTGCTTGGCCACGAGATTTCTCGCTTTTCGGAGCGCGCAGCCAGTGCATTCCGGCGCGAACGCTTGGGATTTGTGTTTCAGGACGACGCGCTGATTCCCGAGATTACGGTGTTTGAGAATGTGGAACTGCCGCTTGTGCTCCTGCGCGTACCGCCGCAGGAACGCCGGGCGCGCGTCCGGAACCTAATGGAACGGCTTCTTCTTGACCACCGCATGTCATCGTTTCCGCCGGTGCTGTCTGCCGGTGAAAAGCAGCGCGTGGCAGTTGCGCGCGCGATCATTCATGACCCAAAGCTCCTTCTTGCCGACGAACCCACGTCTCATCTCGATACTCGCGCTGCGGAGGCCGTTCTGCAGACCATTCAGGAACTCACTGCGGAGAAGGGCATCACCGTGATCACGGCTACGCACGATCCGAGGGTGTTTACCCGATTTACGAGTCATGTCACACTAAACGATGGACGTGTCGTGCAACATAATCCGCATGCGCCAGAAGACGCCGATGTCACGTTGCATGCGCGCCACGGACTTGGGGATTCATTGGGAGTGAGTTGAACGCCCGCTTCCCGATCCGGCAACGAAGAACATGAGCGATTTCATGTAAGTGGCAGTTAATAAGTGTAGCGTGGGAAATGACGATAAGCGCTTGAGGACTATTCCTTAATCTTGTACAGCCGGACCTCGTTTGTTTGATTGGGACATGCCACTTCGGCGTAGACCCAAATCTCGTTGTCGACATGAAGCCAATGCGAGTAACGGAACGTCGAGAAATCTTCACTGGGAGTTGTGCTGACCGCGAGGGGCGCGTCGGGGGTCACGTCGATGATGTGGTGCAGGTCGAATGTGAAGGCTAGTCCGGTCGCAATATTGTACACGGGGTCAGTCCACGTCGTTTTTGAACCCTCGTATACAAACAGATAGCCTGCGCCATTTGGAACGATACACGCTGGGCGTACGAAGAAATCGTGCCAACCGCTGAGCGACATTATGGGTTCGTAGGGATTTCCAACGGGTTCCCATTCTTCGCCATCGTCGCTGCGAAAGTGAAATATGCGTTCGTTTTGACGGATGTAACCGATGACATAACAGTGATAGGCCCCGTCCGAATAGACGATGACGGGGTCCTTGTACTCCGTGGGGGGCACGTCGCGATCATTGGCTTTTGGCATCGGCACAATCACCGGCTTGGCGGTGTTGGCAACAAACTCGGTTGGGGATGAGGCATCGTCGAACTTGACGATACACCAGGGTCCGCTCTGCCAAGGGCCGCATGCGTACAGCTTGAATTGCCCGGACTTCGGGTCAAGCAGGAGCGCCGGACGCTCGAATCCCGGGATGGGGACATCTTCACGGGCGATATGATGGGCAACTTCAAAATGTTCCCCGTCTTTGCTGCTTAGTATGCGGATTTCGTAGCCTCGGAGACCTCGAGGTGAGTCCGGTGTTCGCATGCGGCACGCCATCCAGAAAGTCCCATTACCATCCCGAACGACGGAAGGGGCGCCAGCCCACCAGTCAGCCTCGTCTTTGTCCGGTCGCAACACGACGGTATAAGAACCTGCGAGTGCGGTGGCAATGTGGCCATAGGTTTTCCCTGCAGTTGGCTTTTGTACTAGGTTGTCTTGCGCAGCCAACTCCATTGGCAAGACGCTGCAACACGCCAAGAGCAGAATTCTCGCAATACTTGGCAA
>JBAZRU010000873.1:0-1288 GCA_041662805.1 Candidatus Hydrogenedentales bacterium
TCGACGACCGATGCACGTATCTGAGACAGAAAAACATTGAATTTTACACCCGCCCTAGAGTCGCCTCGGTGGCAGCGACATGACGATTGAACTGAGGCCCCAAAGCACTCGGGCGGGTTCTTTACACTAGGATTGCATGACAAAGTTAGAACCCGGCGACTTGATCGGCTTTTCCGCCCACGATTTGTTGGGCGCGGCGATCAATGTTTCTACGCTGGGCTGGCCCTTGCCGCCCGTCTGCTGGCGCGGGTTGACACACGTCGCTATCGTCGGGCTCGACTCCGGCTGCCAGCCGGTCTTGTGGGAATCGACAAGCCTTTGCGACCTGCCCTGCCTGTATTGCGGTTCGATCCATTCCGGCGTGCAATCGCACGGGCCGTGGACGCGGATCCGCAACTACGCCGGGTCCGTGTGGCACTACCCGTTGCGGGAGCCGTTGGGCACGTTCGACACGGTACGGCTGCGGATATTCTCGGAGAGACACCACGCCACGCCCTACGACCCGCTGGGTGCGGCGCAGTCGCGTTCGCTCTGTTTTGGCTGGCTGCATCGGCTTTGGTTGCCGGAGAGCGGGCACAAGCTGTTTTGCTCGGAGTACATCGCGGCGGCGTGGGAGGCGGCGACCGTTTGGGACACGCCGAACATATCAGCATGGAGCCCCAACCGGCTGGCGCGGATTGCCGTGGCGGCGGGAATTGTTTTGGAGCCAAGGAGATTGAAATAGCATGGCACACGCAGAAAAATGCCCCGTATGCGGCGGCAGTGGCAAGGTTTATCCAACTGTTTTGCCCCACGATTCAAGCACTACATCCGTTCCGATGGCAGTGACATGCCACGCTTGTTTGGGCACGGGATGGGTAACAGTTTATGACTACACGCCCTATGTGCCGGCTGTCCCCACACCGACACCTAACCCGTGGACGAATCCGTACATTACGTGGTGCGGGCACCAATACGAACCGTTTCAGGAGCTTTCTAATGAGACGCATTCTTTTTGTGGCGGCGTTGCTATTGATGGCATCGGCGGCAATGGCCCAATGCGGGCCGCAAGGATGCCCACAACCCAGCCAGGCACAGGCCACTCAGCAACGCGAGGTTCCAAGCAACGCCGTGGTGCAGATCGTAAGTCGGCGCGGCAATGACGGACTCAACGGCACTGGCAGCATCGTGGCCATAGACGGTGGGATGGTTACGGTTCTAAGTTGCGCCCACGTTCTACGCGATGGCTACGCGCCCGCGATTCGCTACGCCGATGGGCAAGTGGTGGCCGCCGAAATCGTATCGGTTG
>JBAZRU010000873.1:1298-2720 GCA_041662805.1 Candidatus Hydrogenedentales bacterium
GACGGATACCTCGGTTCTGCGGGCCAAGGCCGTATCGACGGCGCAGTATTTGGACCTGGACGAGCCGCCGAAGGTGGGTGAAACGGTGTTTTGGTGCGGCTACTCCGCACGGGGCTATATCAGCGGGAACGCCCGTGTTATCGGTTACGAGGGCGCGCAAATCATCATAACCGGAGAAGTTCCCAACGGCACCTCCGGCGGGCCGATCTACACGCGGCGCGGCATTGTCGGGGTATTGACGGAATGCAGGCAGTATGAAGGGCAGGCGTGGCAGACCTATGGGCCATGCTTTCCCGTGTTGCGGCGGCTGCTGAAAATCGCTCTGCCGCCGTATCCGAACCGGCCCGGCGTGATTGTGCCCAAGCCCTGCCCCACGGTTGTATGTCCGCTGCCAATTCCAGCGCCGGACACGCCGCAACCAGCCGTGGACATCTCGGCATTACAGGCGCGAATCGAGGCGCTCGAGGCGAAGGTCGCGGCGCTAGAGAAAATGCCGGGGCCGACCGGACCACGCGGACCACCGGGGCCCGCCGGCAAAGACGGACGCGATGGCAGTAATGGCACGAATGGCAAGGACGGCAACCCCGCGCAGCTACAGCCGATTCCTATCGACCAGATAGCAGAGGAAATCACTAAACGCCTCAAGCCGATCCACGTCCAGGTGGTGAAAAACGGCAAGGTGATTCAATCCGTGGATGTTCCGCTTGGCGGCACGTTGCCGCTAAGACTTGTTCCTGTCAGTGCCGGGGCAAAATAACCGGGGCTGGCATTTTTACCAGGAGAGATTCTGTGGCTACTCCAATTGACGCGACCATTGCTCAGGCGATGGACCAGAACTTTGTAGACGGTCAAGGCACCATGCGCGCCCAGTTGCTTCGCGCAACTGCCGGCGATGCAGCCGTTGCCGAGATCGTCCGCAACTACGCCGGCCAAGGCTACGCCGTGGTTGGCGCGCACACCGTTCAGACCATCGAGGCTGACCGGCTTGCACAGCAGATTTTGCAACAGCGTTCAGCCGGCGGTCAACCGCAAGCGGCTGGCGGTCCCGAGAATGTGAAGCCCGCCTAATGACTGCGGGCGAACTGAGCGCGAAGATTCGATTCGCGGCGGTTGAGGGTTATCGGACCCGATCCGATACCCTCACGCCGTTAATCGACCAGTACCGGGAGGCAATGCTAGATGAGTACCGGCGAGAGTTCCAAAACGACGATGCAGGACTTGGCGGTCTTGGCGGAGTCGGCGCAAGTGACGGACATGATGCGAATGTTGGACCGAACGGCGCGAGCCAATGAGCAGGCGCTTGACCGACATCGGCAAGTGGAGGAAGCGCAAGCGGGAAAGTTCGGCGTCGATTCTTCGGAGAAGGCGACGGGCGAGGATAACATGAATGTCTATCTCAATAGCCCGATTACGTACAACCCC
>JBAZRU010000874.1:0-2717 GCA_041662805.1 Candidatus Hydrogenedentales bacterium
GACGACTGGCGCAAATCCCGTTCCCATCGGTCATAAACCTCTCTCAGGGCGCCAAGTCGAGCGGCCGCGTCCTCCTGCCTCAGGCCCAAGAAGAGTCGCCGATTTCGCAGGTGCTCACCAAGGGTCTTCGGTGACCGCACCATTCCTTTCCTCCTCAAAGTGAGGGCCTTTAATCTTTCAGTCGGAACCTGCACACTGAAATGACAAAATGGCAAAGAAGGATGATACCTTCTTTTCGTAGATGCCAGAAACTTTCAGCCTTGGGCGATTACGAGGAAATTCGGATGCCGCTCGTTCATTGCCCAATAGCGAATAGGCAGCGGGCTGGCATTCGCAATCAGTGAGCAGCCATGCCACGTCGCAAATGCTCAAGCGATTGAAGGACGGTATCCAGCACGAAATCCAAGCGTTTGCCGAGATCGTCGGCGAGGAAGCGCAGGATGAAGAAGCCGTGAGATTGAAGCAGTGCGTCCTTGCGCCGGTCACGGCGCCACGCTTCGGCATCGGCTAGATGTTGCAATCCGTCAATCTCGATGACCAAACGCGCATCGGGACACAGGAAATCGACCTCCATCTGGCTGTGGTCGTCGAAAGGAACAGGCAGCGTTGCATTCATTTTGAATCGGCCCTTCGTGGCGGACAATGATTCAAGCCGCCGGAAGAAAAACGCCTCACTGGCGCTTCGAGCTCGCGCCGTGCCCTGGGCATCGGGCGACCGGGGGCGTGCCACGTGGACGAAGAGTTGCGCAAGTGGCTGGTCGACGCCGTCGCGAACCAAGCGCCGAACGCTGGCGGCGTAGTCTTGCTTCCATTGCGAGTCGATGGGCAGCGGCACTTCAACAGGCCAGCCAGGCAGGGCGCTCCCGGGCAGCAGGATGGTGTAGCCGACTGCTTCGTAGCCGGCGCAACGGCGGTCAAACATGCGCGACAGCATCGGGACATCAAGATCGGCATAGTCGTAGACCTGTACTACACGTTTGCCTTCGTGGATGCGATGCAGCCGCCCGACATACTGCGCGATCGTGCCGCGCCACGAGACGGGCATGGTGAGAAACAAGGTGTCCAAGCGCGGATCGTCGAAGCCTTCGCCCACGAAGCGACCGGTTGCGATCAAAACGCGCCCTTCGTCCCCCGAAATCACGGCAAGCCGATCGAGGGCCGCCCTGAGTGCCTTCTTGCCCATTCCACCTTGAAGGGTAATCACATGCGGCACTTCTGGGCGCAGCGTGTCCGCGAGCTTCTGAAGGTGCTCCGTGCGTTCCGTCAGCACAATGGGACATCGACCTCTCCTGACCGCCTCGGCTACCTCCTCGCAGATCATACGATTGCGCATCTCGCACCGTGCCACTTCATCGCACAATCGTTGAAACTCCATCCTTTGATCGCTATCCGGTTCACCGCCGGGCATGAATCCCGTCGGTCGGACCAGGACTTCGTGCGTGAACGGACGCTCGATCGCTTGCTGCCGCGCATCCACACGATGCCGCACGGGGCCGCATTGCATGAAGATGATCGGGTGATGGCCATCCTTTCGGGTCACGGTGGCCGACAACCCAGTGACGAACTTCGCTTTCGCCCGTCGCGCGACCAGTTCGAAACTTCGGGCGGACAAATGATGACATTCATCTACGATCAGGTGGCCGTAGTCAGCCACAAGATCATTGACCACGCCTTTGCGAACGAGGCTCTGCATCAGCGCCACGTCGATGCGTCCGGTGAGCTTCTTCTTCCCGCCGCCCAAACGCCCAATTTCCTTCGGCAACAAACCTAAGAATTGGGACAAGCGCTCCACCCATTGCTCCAGCAGTTGCTGCCGATGCAGAAGCACCAGCGCATTCGTGCCGCGATGAGCGATAAGCCACGTCGCAACCACGGTCTTTCCAAAGGCCGTCGTTGCCGAAAGCACACCGGTATCATGCGCGAGCATGGCATCGGCGGCTTTCTGTTGGTCGACCCGCAGCTCGCCGCGGAATTTCACATCAATCGCTTCGCCCTCAAAGCGCTCATCGCGCAATTCACAATCGATTTTGAGGGCGCGCAACAAGGCCAGGGTTTCCTCCAGACAACCTCGGGGCAGGCCGATGTGCTGCGCATGATCTTCGGCACAAGCGATGATCCGCGGCTTGTCATAGGTTGGCAAGCGCATGGCCTGCGCCTTGTAGAACTCCGGATTTTGAAACGCAGCGAGACGGAGCAAGGCATTCCGCAACGACGGCGACAGTTCTTGTTTTGGAATATAGATTTGATCCGCCAAAGTGAGTTCCAAGATCTTAGGCATGGGGCCTTGCGGAAGTTGATCACGGCGGCGGGATGGCGGCAGTGTCCATGGCTCCGCGGCGTCTTCGTCGTCAGGGAAAGCCAGTCGCACATTGATGATGCGTCCGCGCGACTCTGCGGCGCGGACCAGTTGTTCCAAGTGCGGCTGCGCTAATCGCTCCAGTGTATTCAGAAACGTCCATTGATCTGAATAGGGCGTGAGGGCCTCATCAACGAACACGCTGTTTCCATGATCACGCGCTGCCTTCTGCAATGGCAGCGCGATGAGATTGCCGAACCCACCTTTCGGCAGTGTGTCTTGGTTCGGAAAGAACCGGTCATATGACTGGAATCCTACCTCTGGCCTCCGTTCCATTGCTTCGGTCAAAAGATGCGCTCCCAGCTTCCTCGCCATCGTGGCGGGAACCGCCTCGGCAAAGAAAATCCAAACATGCCCGCCA
>JBAZRU010000875.1:0-2710 GCA_041662805.1 Candidatus Hydrogenedentales bacterium
GCACATCGACCTCGTGCTGAGCTGGGGCTGGCTTGAAGCGCCGGCAGATCCGTACACGGGAAAGTGGATCGAACACCGCGATGCCTTCAACCTCGGCACGGCAAGTTGCCCGATCCTTACCTACGACGTAAACAAAGACGGCAAGAACGACATCATCGTCGGTCAGGCGCACGACTACGGTTTGCACTGGTTCGAGCAGAAAGCCGACGGCGCGAACACCACGTGGGTGAAGCACGATATCGATGTGGAGCGCTCGCAGTACCACGACATGATGCTCGTGGATGTGGACAACGACGGCGTGGATGACCTCGTCACGGGCAAACGGTATCGCGCGCACCAAGAGGCCGATCCCGGTTCGCTCGATCCCGTGGGCGTCTATTACTTCACGATCAACGGCGGCGAGTTCAAGCGCAACACCATCGATTACGGCCCCGCCGACAAACACAGCGGCATCGGCATCTTCTGCTGGGTCGAAGACATCGACGGCAACGGCTGGAAAGACATCCTCGCGCCGGGCAAAGAAGGCCTCTACCTCTTCAAGAACATGGGCAAATAAGCCAGCCCCATTGGAAATGAAAGACGCCCCGGCGAAAACCGGGGCGTCTTTCTTAATTTCAGAGAGAATAGGACCGATCGGTCGGATCCGGCGGATCGGTCTTATTGCGCTTGGGAATTAAGCGCCACTGCGATTGCCGCTGCCTTAACCTCTATCGGATTCGTATACACCCACGGCGTCCATTCGTCGATGATCTTGAGTTCCGCCTCGATGCGGTACTTGCCCGGTTCCTTGACGGCGAACTCGAACGTGCGCCCTTCCTGCGTCTCGACTGTCTCTCCGTCGCGCACCAACGTGAACCGCACAGGATACGGCGACTCCGCCTTCAGCGTGATTCCCTCGGCCATCGTGACTTCCTCGCCCATGACGGCCTTCTGCGGTCCCGATTGCGCGTAGAACGTGAACCCGCGTGCATCCGCGATCATGTCGAACGCCATGAACACGCGCCCCTTTCGCAATGCGTCAAGCACGCCTGCTTCGCTCAAGTCCGTGGCGAGCACGTGATTGTTGGAAAAGCGCAAGCTGCGCTCATACGGATCGAGCTGCAACCGGAAAACTTCCTTCCCCTCTTCAAGCGGGCCGCAGAACAACCTCAATAGGCCACGCGTGGCCCCGTTAAGGTTGTACGTGTCCTTTTCTTCGCCGCTTCCTTCGAAGAGCCGCAGGTTGCCTTCCTTCGTATAAACAACGTAAATACCGTTGTTCCCGTGCGCGTCGCCCGCACAGATGCCCACCATCTTCCGGTCCCGATTCAACTCATCCCAATGCTCGAGGATTTCCGTCTGCCGCCGGAAGATCGTCCGCATGACATGGTCCGGATACTTGTTCAACGAAAACAACACGTCCGGCAGAATATCGGCAATGCTATCGCCGTTCACCTTGAGATTCGTGTGAATGTTGTAGATTTCCATCCCCGCGATTTGCGGCAGTTCCCACTGCCGGTCCTCTTCGGAATGCGCGATGAACAACAAGCCGCCGCGCTCTGCGATAGTCTTCGCAAGCGGCTCCGCGTCCGCCCCGCATTCCAGCACCGTGTCGTCGGGCAACCCCCACGGCATGAACCCGTGCGGCATCTCGAAGCCGCGCACGAACAGCACGCCATCATTCATGCCCTTCAACCCCAGACTGAAATCGGCCTTGCCGTCGACGCAATGGTCGGACATGCAAATGAAACTGATATCGGCGGCATGCGCCGCTTCGATGATTTCCGGAAACGTAACCTGAGAATCGTGCGACAACTCCGAATGGCTGTGGCACACCCCACGGAACTCGGTCCAGCCGTCGTCCAACTTCACCGGCTGGTACTGGGCGCGAATCGCCTCCCACGCCGCCGCCTCTTTCGGGAAATAATAGAACCGGTTATACAGTTGGTTTCGGAATGCGAACGCGAAAAGGATGATCCCCACGACGACAACGAACACGGCGAACCGCAACGTCCAGCGAACCAAAATTCGCAAACACCCCGGTTTCTTTTCCTGATCGCTCATGAGTTTCCTCGCTCTCCGCTGTTCGTGATCGCTGCACCATTCCCGTCATTGCGCGCCGCCGATTATAGCAGTATTGAGGAAATTGGATAGAACAGCCCGAAATGGGGGGTCTCGCTTGCTTCTCCAGCATGGAACAGGCTTAATGCTGGATGACATACATCCCAATCGATTGAAAGCGAAAGACCATGTCTCGAATCCCGGTGACCCTCATTGCCCTGACCGTATTCGCCGCGACCTCTGCCTCCGCAGACGATACCCAAGCGTGGACGACCGAACACCGCTGGGGCGGCATCGGCGGCGTGTTCTTGCTGCCTGAGCCAGGCGAATTGTGGATTGAAGTGGAGAAGTCCGACCTGAATCGCTCGGACCAGCCAACGTTCATGAATTGCATTCTCTTCGGGCCTGACCGGCAGGTGCTTGACGAGCAAACGATTCCCGACGACGGCCAAGGAAAAGACAGCGGCGCCGGCCCCGTGCAGCGCGTGCGTTTGTCCACGACGGTCCGAGACATAGGCCACTACGGCCTCATGGTTACGGTGTCGAACGACCGCTACGGAGAAAACGTCGCGTGGGGATTCCGCACCAATTGCCCTCGTTACGTCGTAGAAACCTCACGCGGGCACCGCGACGCCAAACACGAGGAGCCGTTGGTCCTTCTGAACCCTGC
>JBAZRU010000876.1:0-2710 GCA_041662805.1 Candidatus Hydrogenedentales bacterium
GCATTCGCCATGCGATCCCCGACTCGCGGTTTCTTCTCTGGACCAATGGAACGCTCTTGCCGCGCGATTGCTCACCGTTCGCCGTGTTTGACAAAATCCACGTCACCGACTACGGCGGCGAATGCGGGCCGAAGAACCTTGCCGCTCTCCACCGCGCGTGTCCAACGGTCACGGTTGAGCCCGAGAATCTGGACTGCCGACTCCAGGGGCTAACGCTGGAATCTGACGCCCCGTGCCAGCGGCCCTACACGGAGTTTGTGATCGACTGCTATGGCAACGTGCATTTTTGCTGTGTGGACTGGCGGGGGCTGGCCTCTCCGGGCAACGTGCTGCGCGACGGGATTGATAAGTGCGTCGCAAACTGGCATCATGCCGTGAACGCCGTCATCGGAGACAAGATGCTCCCTCACGCGAGCATCGCGTGCCGTCGCTGCCCTCAAAGGTACGCAACGCCCACCTCTTTCTTGTGAAAGGCCATTTCCCATGAAGGGTTCCCCGAAAGTCCTGGCCGCTCTCGATTCTCTGCTCACCACCGAGTTGGCGGCCATTAACCAGTATTTCGTCCACTCTGAAATGCTGGCCAATGACGGCTACGACCGTCTCGCCAAGGTCACCAAGCAGCGAGCCCTCGCAGAAATGGGCCACGCCGAGAAGCTGATCGAACGCATTCTGTTCTTGGAGGGCCGTCCAACCGTTGACCGGCCGCTTTCAGTGAACATCGCCTCCAAGACTAAGGGGATGCTGGCCAATGACCTGACTGCCGAGAAGGCGACGCTCGACAAGTACAACTCGGCCATCGGCCTCTGCCGGACGGAAGGAGACAACGTGACGCGGGAAATGCTGGAGCGGATCGCCAAGGACGAGGACGAGCACGCCAACTACCTTGAGTCCAGTCTTGCGCAGGTCCGCGACATGGGCGAAGGACTGTTCTTGAGCCACCAGACGTGAAAGGACAGACGCGATGGCCACGCATGACAGCAGCACAACCGGCACACCATTCCAGTCCATCGAGGGCGGAATCATCATCGACGCGGAAGCCTCGCGGCGCCAGCAAGAGATCACCGCCCGGCAGATGACGCAGCGGGCGTTTAAGCGGCGGCCCGTCATCTTGCAGCACGCCAACGGCCTGCCTATGCTGTCCGGCCGACCGAAGCTGACGAAGAAACAACGGGAACACTTGCGGCGCGAACGAATCGCATCCCACCGCCGGTTCAGGAAGGACCATCCACCATGCCCAGCGACGCCCTCGTAACTATTTGCGGCAAGCGATGGCGGCTTCGATATGAGCGAACGCCCCCGGGCAAGGAGGCGGACTGCGATCCGCCAACCGCACCCAGAAAAACGATTCGCATTCGTCCGGGCATGAAACGCTATCCGCGCCGCCTCATGGAAGCCCTGATCCACGAAGCGCTGCACGCGGCCAACTGGTCGCTTGACGAAGACCATGTAGGAAAGGTGGCCGAGGACCTGACGGCACTCCTTTGGAAGCAAGGTTTCAGGCAGGAGGCACAGTAATGGCAGGGACGCGAATCACACCCGCCGGCGAGGCGGCCGTTCAACTCCTGGAAGAGTTCCCTACATCGCCCAGCCATACGTTGGCTAAACTGGCAGTCAAACGATGGCCCGAATTATTCACTTCTCTCGATCACGCCCGACAAACGATTCGCAATCACCGCGGCGCAAAGGGGAGCAATAACAGAAAAAGATTTCCCGCGTCGGCCGGGCGACGGCGCGCGGCCTCCGATGTCGAGGCATGCCGGCGTTGGGGCTTTGTCCCGCCGGCAGAAGTCAACCCGTGGCGCGTGCATCGTCTTCCGCCCAAGGTAAAGCGGTGGCTGATTCTTGCCGACCTGCACATCCCCTATCACGACCCGGATGCCGTTAAGATCGCCTTGGACTACGGTAAGCAGACGCATTGCGACGGCGTGATTCTCTTGGGCGACATCCCCGACTGCTACCGCCTCTCGCGGTTCGCGGTGGACCCGCGGCAGCGGCGGTTCCCCGAGGAAGTCGAAGCAGTGCGAGGATTCCTCCGTGGACTGCAAAAGCAGTTCGGAACCATTGTATGGAAAGCCGGCAATCACGAAATGCGTCTTGAACGCTACCTCATGACACGCGCCCCGGACCTGTTCGGCATGGAAGCGTTTTCGTGGGAGGCGTTCATGGGGCTCAAGACAGAGGGTATCGTCTGGGTACCCCCCATGGACCCCATTGTGCAAGGCAAACTGACGCTGTTGCACGGGCACGAATGGCCGGCGGGGACTTCCACGCCGGTCAACCCGGCGCGCACGGCGTTCTTGAAGGCGACGGCATGCGTACTCGTCGCGCATCAGCACCGCAGCAGCGAGCACACGGAGCAAACGCTGGACGGGACAACCGTGACGTGCTGGAGTGTCGGGTGTCTTTGCGACCTTCACCCCTCCTATCGCCCCATCGCCAACAAATGGAATTCGGGTCTAGCGTGCCTCGACCTTACGGCGGGGACTTGGCGCGTTGAAAACCGCCGCATCATCCAGGGAGAAGTGGTCTGATGGCCAATCACGACAGGACGGTAGAGGCGGCCCACGCCGCCACGGACATTGAACTGCACGGAATCTATGATCCACCGAGCGACACAGAGGTCAAGACGGCTCTCGCAAACTTCGCCAAGATCGCCGCGAATGACACGAGCCCTGTCCCCGAGACAATCCTTGACGAAGCGGCCCGACTT
>JBAZRU010000877.1:0-2706 GCA_041662805.1 Candidatus Hydrogenedentales bacterium
GTGAGCGTGGAGAAACTGCCGGACGGTAAACTCGGCATTGTGACGCCAGAGAAAGAGCTTCGCGCGCAGGTGAAAGACCTTGTGATGCGGCGCGGCACGGTGGGATTCTTCGAAGTGGCAACCGAGGAGGAGACTGCTGCGGCTATCAAGACGCTCGAACAGAATCCCGAGTTTCACGGGCGGCTGACTCCACTTCTGTCGGGTCCGGATCGTCAAGAGAGCCTTCCCATTGCCGAGGACAACTACGATAGAGTTGCGGTGGTTATTGCGGAGATAGGCAAGAAACCGGAACTGTTGCCGAAAGATATGGTACTCATGGTTACCCCGAAAGAGGCTTATCCGGGTCTGTATCTGGTTCACAAGGTATCTCCGATGAGCAGCGTAACGGCGGTTTTGGCAAAGGCAACGCCACCTATTGCCGAACCGGGCGGCAATGCGACAGTGATCCTGCAACTATCCGATGCCGACGGCAAGAAGTTTGGCGAGTTCTCCCAGGGCCTCATTGGGAAACCGTTGGCGATCGTCGTAGACGGCGCCCTTAAATCGGTGCCAAAGGTGCGCAGTCGAATAACGAACAGTGTGCAGATCACAGGCAATTTCACGCCTGAAGAGGCCGAGAACATCGCGGCCGCGCTGTGGTCTGGCTCGCTGCCCGCGCCGCTCGCAGAGGTCAAATAATGCGAACTTTGCCTCAGGGTCCACGTGGATCCTGAGGCGCAGCCGCCTGTGCCGTGTTACCACACAGTGTTTTCGCCACGACGCGAAACCCAATTCAGTGCCCGGATGTAGTACGTGTAGCCGGGAAAGGGAATCCCCGGCTGCAATGGGCGATGCCATTGGCAATTCACGATTCTGCCTTTGCCATGGTCACGCACGTAGAGCACTGGAAATGTCTCGGGATAGTCGGACGGAGCCTTTATAAGCAGGGTCGCGCCCTCAACGAGTCCAGCCTCCGCCCGGGTTCCGTTCAGAGTATTCAAGACAAATGTTGCACCTACGGGTAGCTTCCCAAGAATGGCGTGCTTCTCGACGATAGGGCAGGCGGATGTCCTAAAGCCCTGCCACGTGAACTCCGCTTGCTGAAGACCCAGAAGTTTCTCCACTCTGGGATCGGATGCGCCCGGAGTAACGTTGCCGAACGACCCAACACGAACCATCCCAAGACCCTGTTGTATCGAGGTATCAAGGGCCGAGAGCATTTCATCTTTCATGTTATTGCAGGCACACAGGAAAACAGCATCCAATTGAGAAAGAGAACCCGCGTCAAAACCATCGACAATCTTGTCCGTTAATCCGTTTTCCCTAAGGATACCTGGCAACTCCCCCATGAACTCGGTGCCAGGTTCGATCACGGCAAACACATCGTAGTTCGCCTCGTCCAATGCACGTGCAGTCTCACTGCTGACCTGATTTGAGTAGCCATAGGGGCGCTGGATCCAATGCGGGCCGGTGGCGGTGAAGTGACTCATCACTATTCCGATCCTTGGCGCTCTGGGATTCGAGGATCGTTGCGGCGGCACCGCGTAGCCATCTCGGGTCGCCAGATTGGCGACAAACCCGGCCGCCTGTGTTTCGGTCACGCCCGTTTCCACGAGCTTGATGGTATGAAGGACAGGCAACTTGGCGAGGGATTCCAGGCAAGCTTCCGTCACTTGCGTGTTGGACAGAAAGACCTCTTCCAATGCAGGATTGTCGACCAGTAGCGCCACGCCCGCATCGGTGATAGAGCAGTTCTCAAGGTTTACATGGCGCAGACTTGGGAATGCGGCAAGCTTGGCCAGCGCCTCGTCGGTCAGTGACGCATTCTTGCGAAGGTCCAGATAGACGAGATTGGGCGCCGCGTCCAGTGCGGCCAGCGCGCTGGCAGTTAGTTCCACATTGTCGAGCACAAGCCCATGAAGCGAGGTCTTTCCACTGAGGTGACGCAGTCCTTCCTCCGTCACTACGCCCGCTTTGATGCAAATGAACTCGATGTCCTGAAGCGAACCCAACTGACGTAGCACATCATCCGCGTAGTTTTTGAAATGGCCGGCGATAGAGCACAACATGGGAAATTGTTCGATGGCACCAGGGGGGAGATCGGCAATTGAGTTCCGGTCGAAATCCAACCACTCAAGATTGGAAAGTGCACCCAACTGCCCGAGCGCCGCACCAGTCAGGCCGGGATTGTCACTAAGGTCCAGCGCTCGGAGCCCCGTCAAGGATGCAATGGGGGTGACGTCGTCGTTTGTCAGTTCCTGAAACCGGCAATCGAGGTAGAACAGGTCGTCCGCGTCGAGGTCACGAAGAAAGTTCAAGTCATGGCCGGATAGCGTAAGCTTCAGAAGAGTGTCATTGCGCACATTCACCGCTTTGGTGGCATTGCTCAAGATAGTCCAGCCGCCGTTGTGATCGGGACGCCAGGGGACTTCCCGATAGTTCCCAGTCTCCCAGCGGGCCTGCACGGTTCCAACGACACGATCCTTCGGGAAGATCAGGACGTGCTCTCCCTCGGCCGCCGCGTAGGACACGCTGGCCACAATGGCGATCAGCATTGGCAACATCACGATGGACAATCCGCTAAACGCTGCAATTGTTCGCCCGTGCGTGGACCGATCCCTCTCATTCGACCGAGTTAGGATTCGGCGGACGCGATTGACGAGATTGCCGCCATGGCTGGATAGTGCCAATGCCTCCGTGCGAGGAGGCGCCTCTGCGAGGCTGAGT
>JBAZRU010000878.1:0-2704 GCA_041662805.1 Candidatus Hydrogenedentales bacterium
GCAGATGACGAAAAACATGCAGCCCATCGAGGTGCAGACGCACCTCGTGGAGTGCCTGCAAGGCGGCGACCTGAAGCCCGACGACTTCAGTATCCGCACGCTTTTCGAGGAAACCGTCCCCAACGGAAACGAGATTGTCGAATCGTTCAATCCGACCAGCGGCGGCGTGGTTGCCCTCATGGAAGCCGGCGTCGATTCGTCCGTGTTCAAGAACATTTCCGGGCAGATCGTCTATTCGGCGATGCTGGAAACGTACAACATGGACGTGTTCATTGGCAACCGGCTGGCCAGGACCATCCCCACTAAGTTTGACGGGGAGAAAATCCCTGGGATCACCCAGATCGGGGACCAGGCGCAGACCGTGTTGGAAGGCCGCGAATACCCGGTCGCGGGTGTGTCGGGGACGTTCAACGAAACGCCGCAGACCACGAAGAAGGGCCTTATCGTGGAAATCACGAAAGAGGCCGTATTCTTCGACCGCACGGGCATGGTCTTGGACCAGTGCCGCAAGGTTGGCGAGTGGCTGGGCGTGAACAAGGAAAAGCGCATCATCGACATGGCCCTTGGCGTGACCAGCACGTGGAACCCGGAGGGCAAGGGTGCGCTTTCGACCTACAGCAATTCCACGGGATTGCATGACTTCGACAACCTGGCCAACAGCAACAGCTTGGCGGATTGGACGGACATTGTTGCCGCCCAAACACTACTGGACGCGATTACCGATCCGTTCACGGGTGAGCCGATTGTGTTGAACGCCACGGCGATTCTCATTCCGAAGTCGCTGGCACCGACAGCCCGGTATGTGTTGAACAACACGCAAGTCAAGATCGACCCGAACGCCAACGCCG
Source organism: Candidatus Hydrogenedentales bacterium (assembly GCA_041662805.1). Lineage (GTDB taxonomy): Bacteria > Hydrogenedentota > Hydrogenedentia > Hydrogenedentales > SLHB01 > JAIBAQ01. The sequence continues at coordinate 849 of JBAZRU010000878.1, forward strand.
GCACGGCGCAGTACGTGCAGTACGTATCCACGCCGACCCTGTTGGGCGGGCAGACCTTTGAGGTTCTGACCAATCAGTGGGTCGCGGCCCGGATGAGCGCCGGTTCCGTCAACACCAGCAATTGGTACTACGGCGACTTCCAAAAGGCGTTTGCCTATATGGAGAACTGGCCGCTGACCGTGGTGCAAGACGACGGCGGGAACCGGAACTTCACGGCTGACGTGGTGGCACGGTTCAAGGCGAGCGAGCGCGGCGTGGCTGCGGTCCTCGATCCTCGATACGTGGTTTTGAGCGCGCCTGCGTAAGCAGGTTGTGTCCCGGACCTGGGGCCGCGCTCGTTTGCCTCGGCGGGCGCGCGCCCCGTCCGGTTTTACTCTAGGGGTGCGCCTATGGCTTACAGCGAAGCGGACGTACTGACGAAACTGAAAACGCGGCGGGATGCCATCGTGGACGAACTGGCGGCATTGGCAACCACGACGGCCGGCGGCAAGCCAAATAGCACCCAAGGCGGCATTGACCACGTTGGCTACAAGAAAAGCCTCTATGACGAGTTGGCGATGCTGCGCGAACAGATAGCGCAATTCAGCGACCCGTTCGAGGTAATTGTGGAGGCCGCATCGGGATGACCGTCGCCAGCACCATAGCCACCGATTACGAGTACATCGACGGGATTGAGACCGTTACGTTTACCGACCTGGACGGCAACGCAACGGCGACCGTCAAGGGGCTGCGCATGGGGCTGGGCTATCGGGAAAGCATCCTCGTGGGCGCGGGTGCGTATCAGCCCACGGACATGGTGTGGGAGTTATGGTCGGCGACGATGGCAAGCGAAGTGCCGACCGCCGGCTGCCGGATTACCGACAGCGGGAGTGTGGTCTACCGGATTCTGGCGGCGCAGGAAACCACTATCGGGCAGACCTCGATCAAGTGGCGTTGCGTCTGTAGGAAGCATGAATCGTGAGCAAACTCCAGGAGCTAGGCGAGTTCGCTGCCGAAATGGGCACCATCGCCCTGACGGTCGGCGTTGACATGACCGAGGGCTTGGAGAAGTGCAAACCGATTGTGGCGGAACAGGTGAGGCTCAACTTCGAGACAGCGGGAACGCAAGAGGGCGGCTGGCCCGCGCGGCAAGGAAATCGAGGGCATCGCACCCTGATTGAGAGCGGGGCCTTAATGGCGGCGGCGACAGGCGAGGGGCCTGGGCATATCGAACGGATTGAAAACGGCAACGAGTTGGTTTGGGGCGTGACAACGGGCGTACAACAAGGCGGGATACCGGGGGCGGCGGTGCATCAGTACGGGGCCACGATCCGCCCGGTCAAGGCACAGTTTCTCGCCTTTGAGGTAGACGGCAAAAAGATCTTCGCCAAGGAAGTCACCATTCCGCCCCGGCCGTATTTGGTGATTGGCGAGGAAGCAAAAGAGAAAATCGCGGACGTGCTGGCCGACGCCTTGATCGAGGAGATCGGATGAGCCATTGGTACACGACGCATTGGTATGAGAGCGAGTCCGGCAGCGCCAGTACGCCCACATTGACGTGGGCCGATACCGGCGACGGCACGGGCGGCACGGCCACCGTAGCTGGTAGTTATGCGGCCTCTACCAATACGATCTACTACGCATCCTATGCGGGCGATTCGGAAACCATGACGTGGACTAGCGCCGGGAGCCGGACAGGCGACGGCACGGTTGCGGTGTCGCTGGCAAGCGGCCACTACCTGTTGCGATGTCATAGCGCCGTCGGGTCCGATGCTTCGGATTCGTCGATCCTGTACATCACCGTGAGCAATTCCACCGAGGTGGTCGAGTACCGGCTCGCTACCGCGATTCAGGCTCGCATCCAAGCACTCACGCTG
>JBAZRU010000879.1:0-2703 GCA_041662805.1 Candidatus Hydrogenedentales bacterium
GTCACAACGGCGGTCAGTACAGGCTTCTACGCATACGACGGCCTTATGCTAAGTCTTCCCTCCCTCATAAGTTTGACGACATCTGCCAACACTACTTGCGCTGTCTGTGCCTCGGATTCCGGAAGTCGAATCGAGCTACCCAAGCTGACCACACTCGTTGCCGCTACTGGCAATACCTCTTGCGTGAGCAAGATTCAATCGCTGAGTGGCGGCCGCGTATCCATGGCGGCGCTGTCCACCATCGCCGGTGGTTATGTGACCGGGAAAGCCGACGGTATGGCGAGTGTCTTAAGCCTGCCCGCGTTAACGACTTGGTACGGTACCTCCGCGTCAAGTTTGACCGCGAGTAGCGGAGGCACGGTCGAACTCAATCCCGTTCAAACGAACGTGACGACCCTTCCTGTCGTTCTCTCTACCATCAGCACTTCCATCGGAACCATAGAGGTCGGTACGCTTTCCCTGAACAGTGCTTCTTCACTTTCGGGTATTGGCACGGTCGTCGGCAACGTGATCGTGAGTGGTCAGATGTATCCCGGAGGAAGCGCAGCCTTAGGCGGACTCGCCATCGACGGCGACTGCACATTCTCCAGCACGGGCAAGCTGAACATGGACATTGGCGGAGTGGCGCCTTTGATTCAATATGATCAGCTCACCGTGGCGGGCACAACCACCTTCGGCGGTACGCTTGCCCTGTATTGGCGAAACAGCTTTGTTCCGGCGCAGTCGGACAAGTTCGATCTGGTGTTTTGGGGAGCGCGCTCGGGAGAGTTCGCGAGCGTGACCGGCACGGTTCCTGCTGCCGGGCACACGATGCGCGTTGTTTACCGGCCCAACCGTTTGGTCATCGGTGAACTTGCAGGGTTGATCAGCCCGGCCGTGCCCGTTATCTCCACGCCGCGAAACGTGGCCACGTCGTATGACCTTACGCCGCACAATGAATTTGCCGCGCAGCCGAGTTGGAGCATTTCTCCCTCGGAGACGAGCCTGTATACGGCGAGCATCGATGCGAACTCCATCCTCACCATCACGCCGAAAAGCAACGAGCACGGCACCGCAGCGCCGATCTTGACGTTGACGGATCTCAGTGATGGTTTCTCGGATGTGCAGGACCTCGACCTGACGGTCGAGCTCATTCTGCCGACGCCGCCCATTCCGTTCATCTTCCCTTCGGGCGAACCGTTGGAGACGGACAACCTCGTATGCGGGCTGTATCCGGGCACGGTGGGGCCGGGATGCCCCATTCAATACGAATACACGTGGACCAATGCGGCTGCGCCGTCGCATACGGGCACTCCGCCGTTTGTGCCGCAGACTGTCGTGAACGGACCGAAGAGCGACGTCGTGGATATCCTCGACGCGTCATACACGAGCCCGCACGAGATTTGGACGTGTACCGTCCGAACGTATGACGGCCAGTATTATTCTTCGACGCCGGGCGTTGCGTTGTCGGGCGCGATCAAGGCGCTGGCGCATTCGACGCTCACGCTGAATAGTTCCGCGCCGTCGGTTACGCTGGGCGACTTCGTCACCCTGAGCGGGAACGTCTCGCCTGTGGTTGGCGTTGCTTCAATTCTATTCGAAGAAACGGTCACGCCAACTGGCGGCACGGACACGAAGCCGCCCACAACGAACACGAACTCATCGAGCACATTCAGTTTTCAATTCCTGCCTGATGAAGCGGGCAGTTGGGGATTTCAGGCTGAGTGGGATGGAAACCGGACTCACTTCGGAGACAGTGCCGTTGCCGCTTTGACCGTCAACAAGGCGCAGCCTACGGTGACCCTCGAAGTGACCCCGAGTTCCATGCCCCTGGGCGAGGAGGACGAGGTAGCCGCCACCGCGCGCTTGACCTCGAGTCTTCCGCCGCAACTTGGCGCGTTGCTCGCGGGACGCCGCGTCCGCCTTTTCCTGCGCATGCCCGACGGCTCGTCCGCTGGACCTGTCGAAGCAGATACGGACAACGCGGGCATTGCCTCCTTCGACCACGCCGACTTCGCCGCGGCCGGTATCTCGTTCAACCAACCCGGCACGTGGCAATTTATCGCGGAATTCCCCGGCGACGCCAACCTTTTGCGCGCCACGTCGCCCGGTTACGACACGCCCGGCGCGGAACGGCTGACCGTGAAGGACGGCGCGGGTTACGCCATCATCGCCGTCGGCCAGCTCGACGCCACCGCAGAGGGCCTCGAGGAGCATCAACTCACGGCGGACAACGTTTACCGCGCCTTGCGCGATCGCGGCTTCGCGGATGAAGACATCTATTACCTGCGGCGGGGCCCACAGCAACCTGCCGCGGATATCTTTGTCGACGATATCTCGCCCAGCAAGGCCGATCTCCAAGCGGCTATTCAAGGTTGGGCCCCTGCGCAGATGAACAACGCCGCCGCTCCGCTCGTGGTCGTCTTGCTCGATCACGGGGCTCCCGATCAGTTCTTCATGTTCGACGGTGTCGCCACGAATAACGAGCACGTCGTTACGCCCGGCGAACTCGACGGCTACCTCACCACGCTTGAGGGCGCGCTCAATACCGCCGCGCGCACCAAGCCGCTCACCCTCGTTTACGGCGCATGCCATTCCGGATCGTTCATCCCCGCGCTCAGCGGGCCGAACCGCATCGTCGTCACCAGCACGTCCGCGGAAGAGAAGTCCCATCGGGGCCCCGCGTTGACGGAAGGCGGCGTGCGAGGCGGAGAACTCTTCGTG
>JBAZRU010000880.1:0-2005 GCA_041662805.1 Candidatus Hydrogenedentales bacterium
AACGTCCAGGAGCTCGGATGCCTCTCCGCGCGGCTTCGCAATGGGGACGACAGCACGCGGCCGTGTCACTGAGCGGGATTTGGCGCGATCAATGAGCGCCCTAATCTCTTCGGCAATCTTGCCGTGACCAATCTTCGCCTCGTGTGCAGCGATCTGCATCGCAACGGCGTAAAAATGCGCTTCGTCACCTTCGGTGAGCGAAGAGATCAACGCTTTTACTTGGTCGGCACTAGGCATTTTGGTCCAGTTTCTTTGGGCAACACGGGGCCGTGCGAATTATTCGCAAAGAGGCCCTGATCTTAATGTGAATTGCCCCCTTGAGAATCATACCAAAATTTGCGGGCACGGCCAAGCTAAGCCGGTAAGATGGCCACAAATGGCGGCTGCTTTGAGTCTCAGGGACTTGGAGTGGCCAGACCCTTCGCCGGTGGCACTGCGCTTGCAGTTTCCACGACTTCTCCATCCTCTTTCGTGAAAGCCCCGATATTCGGGTTCGGCAGAACATCAAGCACCACGTCGGACGGACGGCACAGCCGCGTCCCTTTCGGCGTCACCACGAACGGCCTGTTCAGCAAAATCGGACGTGCCTCGATCGCATCGAGCAATGCATGTCGCTGAGCGATGCATCCGAAAGCCTACGGCGCGATCAACGGCGCGCTGGTCGCGTGCATGGTGGTCGCGAAGGCGCTCGCGCCGCTTGCCGCCGCCTGGATATGGACCCTGAGCGGCAGCTACGGCCCGGTGATGTTGGGCGTTACGATAACGGCAGGCGTGATGGTGGTCGGCGTGGCGCTCGCGGCAATCGCAAGGGACGTGAGGTTTCAAGGACAAGTCCTTGATCGTCTCCATGCGCGAATAGCATGGTGCAGGTATCCAAAGGCGGCAGACGCCTTCGGTGCGCTCCATCGGCATACGGTGGGCGTGGTGGGCCATGGGAGGTCGGCGCTTAAGCCCCTCCTGTGCGCGGATGAAACGGGCGGGTCGTTTCGGGTGGTGTGATGAGGCTCGATGCCGAGGGTCACGCCACTGGCCTGGGGGATGCAACGGGGGCGCGCTAGCGGCCCCCTTGCCAAGATTGCGGTACTACACCGCACATCTTGCGATCTTCTCTATCCTCTTTCCGATGCTGATTGACCCTTGCGCCACCGGCTCAATCCACTGGCTCACACACTACCTGCTCGATGCTTCCAGGCCTGCAAAATCAGGATGCGATTCAACACGCTTCCAAAGGTCCACGATCTTCTTCTTCGCTGAAATATCCGCCGCGTCTGAACCCAACGGTCTGCTAACGATCTGACTTAGCTCTGCTGCGACCTCTCGAAACATCTTCCGAAGGCGCGGTGTGAAGTCGGTCTGATCGCGAAGCTTCGCGAGCAGGGCGCAGCGTTTTTGCGCCTCGGCCGGAGCCTCATTTGCGGCACCCAGAATTTTGCAATCCGGCACCATGGCTCGAAGTGCTTCGTTCATCGCTACCTCACGGGTGGGGTTTGGGGCTGAAGCGGCAACGCCGCGTAAGGGGCAAACGATCGGTCCGGCGCGCTTGCCGCCCGGTCCTATCGTAGGGGCAGAAGAAAAAATCTCGAACCAGCGATTGCCCCCTTGAAGCGGTATTACATGAAGTGTGCGGATAGGCCCGCGGGAGTTGGGATCATGAACTGCACAGTTAACATTGTGACCTGCGGAGTGAGACAGGACTTAACAGTTACCAAAGGTAGCGAGCTAACCACAGGGAAGCGTAGCGCAGAGGTTCAAGGGGTTTCCAGAACATATTTTGCAAAGGCCGAACTTGCAAGAATAGGAAGATATTCCTTGAATGTTCCTAATTTGTTCTATATTGTGAGACTGGCAAACTGTACTGCGCAGGAAGGAGGTGGCGGTCATGGATACTGACAAGCCCCGCCCCTCCGGCGATCAGCTTCAGCCCTTCGCGGTAGATTTTACGGCGGCCGATGCGGAGCGATACAGGCCCATGCTCGAAGGCATGGACATTCCCGAAGCACAAGCT
>JBAZRU010000880.1:2015-2697 GCA_041662805.1 Candidatus Hydrogenedentales bacterium
CTTTCGAGTTTCTGTCGATCATGTGGTCGATCATGGCGCGGTTCGTGGAGATGGGGTTCTCGCTCGAACCTTGTGGGCAACTTCTTGAAGATTTTGAAAAGGCCGCATTGAGCGGGCAGGGCGGCGTAGAATTCGGCGCATCAACACAGACAACAATTTCCAGCGAACGCGAGGACGGCGGCGGAGGCAATCGATGACAGACGACGAACAAAAACCTGCAATCATTTATGTGCGGGTCAGCGATGGCAAGGCCGGAAAGCGCGGGGACGGTCTACGCTCGCAGGAAACGATCTGCCGCGAGTTCGCGCGTTATTCTAGCTTCAGCGTCGACGCCGTCTTCACGGACGACATCACAGGGGAGGCTACGAAGCGCCCTGGCATGGATGCCATGCTGAAGTTTCTCAGGAAGCACCGGTCGGCCGAATACACCGTAATTATCGACTCTATCGATCGCTTTGCCCGCGACGTTCGCGGCCATTGGGACTTGCGTGATTTGTTGCGCGAGGCGGGCGGAAAGCTCGTCAGCCCCAAGATGGAGTTCAAAGACGACGCCGATTCCATGATGGTGGAGAATATCCACGCCACCTTCGCGCAGCACTTTCGTCAGAAGAATGCGGAGCAAACGCTGCGCCGCATGAGGGCGCGCGTTCTGGGTGGGTACTTCGTCTTCCACGCCCCGCTG
>JBAZRU010000881.1:0-2690 GCA_041662805.1 Candidatus Hydrogenedentales bacterium
CTTGTCGGAGGAGTTCAGTTCTGCGTTCCCTTCCCGGATACTCGAAACCGTAGCGAGTAGAGGTCTGCATCTTTCATCACAAAGCGCAGGCGTATCGGCTGCCTTAGGGCCCCTACGTCTCCTCCCGCCTTCCACGTCACGACACGTTCAATCTGGTCCCCGATGATTTCGGGGCATTCGTCCAACGTAAAGCCAGGAATCGGCTCGCCTGCCGCATTCTGGACCTCGACGCGAATGCTCCCTGCGGCGCTGGTCGAATAGTTGATCTCCAGTTCATTGCCGGAGAATTGAAGGGGCTTGGTCAAGAGTTCGCCGCCCTCAAATGGTGCGTTGATTGATGCGAAGCCATCGATGCGCAAAGTGCATCGCAGCAAATGCGCCGTCTTCTGGCCATCGTGCTGCCCGTAGTAAATCGACATCTCGTTGGGACCGGTGGGCACGACTCCCCACCCAGCCATCACGGTCCGCGACACCCAATTGCCTGGGTCCAGGCCCGGGCGAAAGAAGGCCTCGCGAAACGTCCGGTCGTAGCGGTTGCCGCCACGGCTGGTCATGAAGACGCTGTCGCTGCATTCCTCGCGGGCTTCCCTCGTGTACAGGGGATCGAGATTCGGAGCGATCTGGGCAAACATGGCATCACTAAGTCCGCTTCGAAGACAGAAGCGCATGGGAAAGGCCACGTAAATGTGCGGGGCACGATAATACGGATGAGTCTGGTTCGTATAGAGGTGCTCCTCCAGATGTCCGTCAAAGTCCGTGATCGCGGGCTTGGTCCAGGTCAGGAAGTCGGAGGATGTTGCACGGCTAATAGTCCGAACGCCGTTGTAGGTGCGGAAATAACACACGTAGCACTGCTCGCTCTCCGACCAGAAGGCTAGATTCTGCGAATCGAAGGCCCCTTCTGTCACAATCGGCTCTTCGCGGAGTTTCGTCCAGCGAAGACCGTCGGCGGATGCGAAGCCCATCAGCCCCCCGTATCCGCCAACTCCTGCCACCGCTTTGAATCGTTCCGACGCGGGCACGCCAGGCTTTGTGTCGATGAAGGGGCTGAAATTGTGGGAAGCGGGCGTCTGTCCGAAGAGCACGACATTGTTCTCTAACGTACCGTGTACCGTGTACAGCCCAAGGTTTGGGCGCGTCCAATGGATACCGTCGGCGCTCTCGGCCAGGCACGTACACTCCCGGTCCGTGCATTCGTCCTTCAGGCCAGGAAGACCGCGGTAGTACATCAGGTATTTTTCGCCGTCCTTGATGATCGTCACATATTGCGAGTAAGTGCCCTCCCAAGGTCGGTCAAATCGCATGGCCACCTCGGCGGGCTGGGGATGGTGTAATTCGAGCCGTGCGCCTTCCAGACGCTCAATCAGGTAGTGGTCCACGAACAACTCTCTGCTCTCGCCGATAGCGACCGCCTCCGGTTCCACGGCAATCGCTTGGCATGCGGACAAGGCGACGACGAAAAGAAGCGCGTATCTCTGCGCACTCATGAGTATTGCGATTCTCCTTAAGGAATGACCTTGACGACGGTGCCAATCTGAAGCGTAGCGGGATGGAATAACCGGGGCCCCCCCTCTCCCCCAAGGCAGTACATCCTGTCGCCAACGACGGTGGAACTTGGAATCGATGCCTGCTCGAGCAATGGGTCCGCCGTGCCCAAGCGCCCGCTCTGGGTGTCGTAGACCAATACCGTCTTCTCGAAGAAACTGACCCAATTCCGATTCTTCTCGTCCTCGGAGTAGGCGCTTGTCACGGTGCCGTCGAGATTCCACGTGTTGGGATACTTGTAGCCTGCGATCAACACGATGTAACGGCCGGCGTAGACCAGCGCGCGCCGGTTTGCGCCGTGCGGCATGTCCCGCAACCGCGTCCACTGGTCGCTGGCGGGGTCATAGCTCCAACTGTCCACGGCGTTGTAGTAGGCAGCTTCCTTCTTGGCCAGCGGCGCGAAGATACCGCCAAGCTGGTAGATCTTCCCTCCCACTGCGGCCACGGCGCTGTCGAATTTGGGGACTCCGGGGCAGTCCGTCAGACGCTTCCATCCCTCGTCGAGTTTGGCCGTATCCAAGACGAGCAGCGCACTGCCAACGGGAGTGCCATCGCGGCCCGCCTCGGAATGGAAGTCGTTGCCTTCAGCCCCCGGACCCTTAAAGGAATCCGCCGCGCCCAGGAGATAGATCTTCTTCCCTATCACCACCGTGCTGCCCGAATTGCCGTAGACCGGCCACGGAAGCAGGCACTTCGGAAGCTCTTCCCAAGCCCACTGGCCTTCCGTCTCATGCAGCCGGTAGGTCTCGCGATACGTGAACGGCTCGGTGTAGTTGAGCCCGCCCATCATGTACAGCATGTCGTCCACGACGGCAACGGCCGCGCCTTGGCGCGCCGGGCCTGCCATATCGGTGATGCGCTTCCACCCTGCCGCTTCGTTCTTGGGCTCGAACACAAAGGCCAGCTTCGTGAAGCCGGACGGATCGCCGCCAAACGCGTCGGGATCTTTCTTGACGATATCGAGCGGATGGCGCGTGAAGCCGCCCGCGGAGACGATCTTTCCGCCGATGCAGCCCACCGCGGACTCCTGAATCCCCATGGGATAATCCGCACCGAGCCGCCATTCGATCTTTAAGAGGGGTTTCAGTTCTTCCGGATTGGGCGCTTTGTAGTCCTGCGCGAAGCCGGCCCACGCCCCAATCAAG
>JBAZRU010000882.1:0-2686 GCA_041662805.1 Candidatus Hydrogenedentales bacterium
CCGATGCAATCACCAACGGCGAGATCCAGATGATCGTTAATACGCCGAAAGGGAAGCTCGGGAGCCAGGACGATTCCTATGTGCGTAAGGCGGCCATCAAGCACAAGATTCCGTACATTACCACGACAGCCGCTGCTTTTGCGGCTGCGCGCGGTATTCGAGCTCGTCGCGAAGAACACCCGATCATGCGGTCGCTTCAGGAGTATCACGCCAACCTCAAGCGATAGTCCTGCGATAGCAGTTCGTTGACGACGAAAGAGATCCGTCCTATGATTGAGTGCGACGGATTGGAGGTGCATGGTGTCGTCACTGCGGCTCTTTGTATTTGTGACGGTTTCTCTCTCCTGGTGCGTAAGCGCCTTTGGAGACGAGTTCGCTGTGCTTCAAGAAGACGTCAGGAGGCATGCGGAAGGGCAGACGGACTCCGCGCGGCTTGCCCGCGAGGCGCTGGATCCGGAAGCGCTGATCCTCGATTCCGATCGCGATCCGCTCGATGTGATTCTTCGCCGTTCGCAGGCCTTGCTCGACGATCTTCAGGGAATGCCTAACGCCCCCGACCTATCTGCCGCGGCGAAGGATCTGTCAGAACTGCGTGCGAAGTGCGAGGCCGTTCCGCCCGGCGACCCAGGCCGCCGTCCGCTGTTCCATGCGATCTGCGCCGTGCGGCGTCGCATAGCCTTCTCCAATCCCTTGCTCGATTTCTCGAACGTGGTCTTCCTGAAGCATGACCGCGCCACGTATCAGCATATGGTCGATCAGTATTTCGGGTTTCGGGCAGTCAAGGGTGGTGGCGTGTTTGTGCTGGAGAATGCATTTTCCGAGGCGCCGACTCTGCGTGACGTGCTCGCAGGTGCCCTCGTTGAGAACGGACGGCTTAAAGGACAATCTCTCGCAAACGGGTCCTTTATCTCTCTCGAACTGAGTCCCGACGCGAAGTGTATGCTGTTTGCGTGGACCGAAGCGGTTGTTCCCGTGGAACCGACAGACCTTACGCCTCACAAGGATTTGTGGACGCCCGAGAGTACCTATCACATTTTCGCCGCGAACATAGACGGTTCGGGGCTTACGCAACTTACGGATGGCCCCTGGAACGATTTCGATCCGTGCTTCCTTCCGAACGGACGAATCTGTTTTGTGTCGGAGCGACGCGGTGGATTTCTGCGCTGCGGCGTTCGTCCCGATCCAACCTATACCCTACACTCCATGCGCGCTGACGGCACGGACATCATACCGCTGAGCTATCACGAGACCCACGAGTGGCACCCCAGCGTCAATAACGACGGCATGATCGTATACTCGCGCTGGGACTACGTCGACCGTGACAGCGATATCGCGCATCATCTCTGGTTAACGTTTCCGGATGGCCGCGACCCGCGTTCGTATCACGGAAACTACCCGTACATTCGGGAGTATCGGCCGTGGATGGAACTCTCGATTCGGGCCGTGCCGAACGCGCACACCTATGTAGCGACATCGACGCCGCATCACGGGCAGAACTACGGTTCATTGGTGTTGATTGATATGCGGAAGTCCGACGATGGGGCGATGTCGCAGTTGAAACGCATCACGCCCGAAGTCGCGCTGCCGGAGTCGGAGAGTGCGCCCGGTGTTCCAGGGAAGATCCACGGAGGGCGCAACACGGCAAACGCGGAGGTGTATGGAACGGCGTGGCCATTGAGCGAGAAGTACTACCTGTGCGTATACGATCCGGGGCAGAAGAACTACGGGGTCTATCTCCTGGATGCGTTCGGAAATCGCGAGCTGGTCTACCGCGACCCCGCCGTCGCGTGCCTTGACCCTATTCCGCTGCGGGCAAGACCTGAGCCTCCGGTGATTCCGTCGCGCACACTGCAAGCGGCCGAAGATCGCACTGGCCCTGCGCCGGCGACGGGCCGAATTGCGATCATGAACGTCTACGAGAGCGCGCTGATATGGCCGGAAGACGTGACGATCACGGCGTTGCGCCTGGTTCAGATCTTTCCCAAGACCACGCCTGCCGCGAACGAGCCGAAGATTGGCTTTGGGGAGCAGTCGCTTGCGCGTGGCGTGCTGGGGACGGTTCCGGTGGAGGTGGATGGCTCCGTGTATTGCGAAGCACCCGCCGGGGTGCCATTCTACTTCCAGGTGTTGGACAAAGACGGTCGCGCGGTGCAGACAATGCGTTCGGATACCTACGTGCATCCCGGCGAAACGCTTTCGTGTGTGGGGTGCCACGAGCCGAAGCAGCAGACTCCGCGTAATCCCGCGCCTTTGGCAATGCAGAAGCCGCCAACGACGTTGACGCCCCCGGTAGAGGGCGCATACCCCGTGCTCTTCTCGCGCCTTGTGCAACCAGTCCTAGATAAGCAGTGCGTCGCGTGTCACGCGAAAAACGAAAAGGCTCCATCATTCAATGGGACCATCTTCGGCGATTTCGGCTGGTCGATGGCGTATCACGAACTCGCGCCCTTCGGCTGGGCCAAGCATGGCGGCAACGGGGCGCTTGCCAAGAACGTCACGTCCTATTTGATCCCCGGGCAGGTTGGAGCGCGCGCATCCAAGTTGATGGAAATCCTGCGCAACGATAATCACAAAGACGTGCTGATCCCCGACGAAGACATGGCGCGGCTAACGTTGTGGCTCGACTGCAACAGCGTCTTCTACGGCGACTACCTTGAGACGGAAAAGCAGGCCCGCGGCGAAGTCG
>JBAZRU010000883.1:0-2683 GCA_041662805.1 Candidatus Hydrogenedentales bacterium
GACGGGGTGGACGCGGTGGACGGGGTGGACGTGGTGGACGCGGTGGACGCGATGGACACAGTGGACGCGGTGGACGTGGTGGACGCGATGGACACAGTGGACGTTTCGCGATGCCGATTCGGGAGTCTAATTCACTGCGTTGCTTCGGCCAGGGGAGCGGCGGAGGGTGACGTTTGCGTGTCCTCCGGTAAGATTGGTTTGCCGCACGACGCGCAGTATCGTCCAAACTGGTGTTGGCTAGCTCCGCAACTGGGGCACTTCATGGCGGCAACGACGAGTTTGGAATTCCAGTGGATGGCGGTTATCTTCCAACCCTCGCCTATGCCTTCGAACCTCACGGACACTGCGACCGTTCCCTTCTCGTACTTCATCACATAATCGACAAATGCCGTCTTCTTCCCATTGAGATTGGTGTACCATTTGAAGGAGACTGGCTGCTTCGACTCATACTTGCCCAGGGCTTTCTTCACGACATGGCCCATTACCTCAAAATCACCGGAAGTCATCGCGCTTCGGAACTCGTCGGACACACTGGAATATGCTTCGTCGTACTTTTCCTCATCCATGAGCGTTATGAATGACGCGACGCTTGGCTCCACTGAACTGGTCGTCCTCCTCATGGCAAAGACACACACGGTTGTGACCACAGTCGCGAGCAGAATCGTACCACCACATCCCAAGCAGCCGATGGCGACCAAGCGAGTGCCAGGTGCTTTCAAGGAGAGTTCCCTGCGGGGAATAGGCGGCGGTACGGGCTGGGCGGGCAAGGGATTCGTTTGATCGGACATATGGACCCCTCTCGTTGATTCCGGCGAGGCGTTGCGCCACCCGAAAATGTCTCACACCAGTCTACGAATTCACTCGTGTGGGATGCCAGTTGTCTATTAATTGCGGGGTGTGGGTGCGGGCACCTTGAGCTTTCTCGCGAGCATGCTGAAGCCTGCGATGAGGCAGAGTAGAACGAGAGCGGTGGAACCTGCCTTGCTGGTCGCAGGAACGCCGGCGAGGGCGGTAGCCGTGAATTGCTGGGGACTGCCGGTGAGGCCTGGGCCCGATGCGGTGAGTGTGTTTTCGGCTGGGCTGCCGCCGAGGGTCCAAGAGCCGACGGTAGCGATGCCCGAGGCGTTTGTGGTGGCGTTGGCGCCGGTGACGCTGCCTCCGCCGGAAGTGACGGCGAACGTGATGGCGAGATTGGGAATGGGGTTGCCGAAGGCGTCGTGCGCGGTGACGGATGGAGGCGTGGCGACGGCTTCGCCGGCCAGCGCCGTTTGGTTGTCGCCTGCGTTCTTGGATAGCGTCGATGGCAGTTCCTTGAACCAGCGCAACGCGCCGCTCGCCGCGCTGTCGTCGGTGAAGAAACACCAGCGGTCGCCGAGGGCGCCCGAGGATGCGGCAGGAGTCAGCGCGAAGCCTTCGATGTTGGAGCCGCTGGGCACTTGGATTTCGGAGATGGTGTTGAACTTGCGGTCGCTGCCGGAGAGCGTGGAGGTGAGGTCGGTGACTTCGAGCCAGTTTCCGGCGGTGTTGTGCATGATGTACATGCGTCCGTTGGAGGGGTCGAAGGTCAGTTCGCAGCTTTCGGCGCGTGACGTGAGGTAGCGCCCGACGAAGGTCTGGGTTCCGTCTGTCTTGAGATCGAAGGCGTAGACCCAGCCATTGGTCTGGACGGCGACAAACAGGATGCCGCCAAAACCGGCTGGGCCGTGAACACTCTGTGGATAGGCGTTGCCATTGCCGTCTACAAAGCCGTTCTGCACGAGCCACGCGTCGGGCACGAAGGCAATGCCTTCGGGGCCGGAGTTGCCCCAATCGGGGATGTCGGAGAGGGTCCATGTCCCCGATGCCGCGCCGGTGTCGATGCGATAGGCGCGGAGGATGCGCGTGCTTTCGTCGATCACGAAGACCTTGTCGGAAGCCGTGGAGATTTGCGTGACCCCTTCGAGGTCGCCCGTGCCGGTGTATTCACGTTCGAGTTGAAAGCCGCCGCCGCCGTCTTCGTTGAGCGACCAAAATTTGGCGGGGCCGTTGGTGCAGACCAAGAGGCGTCGCGAATCGGGATTCCAGTAGGCCCCGCTTAGGTTGGAGGCCCAGCCGGAGGAATTGAGCGAGGTGAGGTCGGTGGCGGCGCTCCATGTTTCACCGGGCCATGGGGCCGCAATCGCGGGCATGGAGAGCAGGAAGGTGAAGAGGAGCGCGAGGAGGGAGAAGATTATGCGCGATGGGCGGACCGCAGATATCCCTGCTACGTGAATGCGCATGATAAAGACCCCTGCTTGGGATAATCCCCCGATTTCGATCCCGTTGCGTATGCGATTACCATAGCAGAGAAGAGGGAATCTGACCAGTAATTGGAAGATGCCGGCTGGAAGCCGGCGGTACAACGGGAGCGTCGCGCTTGCGGGCATACGTTGCGCTTGGGTGTGTGGTGCGCTTGGGCGTTGCTTCTTTGGTGGGGAAGTCCGCAGAATGCTGCGCGGGTTCCGCACGATGCAAAGGGGGGCACATGTCCGATAGGAACGATGAAGCCGGGGGCGGCGTGGTAGACCCGTTCGCGGGGCCGTCGACGGCGCGGGCGTGGTTGGTCGTGGGGCTGTTGTGGATGGTGGCGCTGCTGAATTACCTCGACCGGCTGACCATCACGACGATGCGCGACTCGATACTGACCGACATCCCGATGACGGAC
>JBAZRU010000884.1:0-2683 GCA_041662805.1 Candidatus Hydrogenedentales bacterium
GCCTTCACATATTCTCACCAGAACTAAACGGCCTTGCTTGGGCTGCTTTAGGGCGAATTCTTGTCCGCGCTTACGGTAAAGACGAATAGTTAAGGCTTTGAAAATGCCGGCTTTCGCGAAATGTCCCACCAGGGCGCGGCCAAGTTCGCCGCCGCTTTGGCGCCAAATGTGGCGCCAAGATTGGCGCTCTCTCGCCGGCGCGTTTTGTCGACGCGCGACGGCGAAAGCTGCGCTGCTTCAAGTCGTTCTGAAAAGGGTTCTGAAAGGGGACGCGATCCGAACTATTCGAAGCGCCCATCGGATGCAAGGTTGGCCGTAACGGGCGCGGCAAGCCGCCTCGTCGCAGGGTGGGGCGCTGCGCCGAGGGCGCACCGTCGCGGCGATTTCGGAAGGGTTGCTGAGATCGGCGGCAAGTTCGCACGACGACATTATGGCCGGCGCGGTTGGCGCCGAATTGAAGACCGGGACTCCGACGCGGCGAGCCGCACATTCGTCGACGAATTTTATAAGCAGGCGATTCCGGCGGACTCGATCGCCCGCGCGATTCGCTACGCGATCGAGCAGCCGGCGGATGTGGACGTGAATCAGATCGTGGTGCGGCCCACCGCGCAGGAGTTTTGAGGTGGATTTTGCGCTGTCGGCATCGACTGGCGGTGGCGGTCCAAGGTCGAATTGAACGGGTGCTTATGACCCGAAGGGGATCTGCTCCTCCTGTGGAGGCCGACGTCCGATCGCTCGGATAGTCGACATTCCCGCGCCGGGATGAAAGCACGCGATCAGGCCTTCAAGGAAATGGATCGCTCGCTGTTGTCTGCGAACCGTGACCTTCACGTCCTCTACGCCCGCCGAAGGCGCGGCACATGCTAGGCTCCGTCAAAGTGGGCGCGCACACCAGCCTTTTAATCTGGATTTCCTGCGCTATTTGTGCAAAAATCAGCAATAAAAGCGGGGGATATGGCTGTGCTGATCGAGTTTCGTGTCAAAAATTTCCGATCCTTCCGGGATGAGGCCGTGCTCAACCTAGTGGCCTCGCACGACAAGACCAATGAAGAAGCCAACGTCGAGGCCACAGGGAACAAGTCCGTCCCACGACTTCTGCGCGCTGCCGCCATTTACGGGGCTAATGCGGGGGGCAAATCTAATCTTGTGCGCGCGATCCAACTCCTGCGCGGGATAGTGCATGACTCAGCGACATTGCAGGCAAACCAGACGATCAACGTCCAGCCTTTCCGTCTCGATCCTGTAATGGCTGAGCAACCGATCGAATATGAAATTACGTTTCTACTGGAAAATGTCCGATACCAGTTCGGCTTTACGCTTGTTCCGAGCAGGATTCTGACTGAATGGCTCATTGTCTACAAATCGACGCAACCCGCGACGTGGTACGAACGCAAGTTCAATGATCATTCTCGAAAATACGATTACAAGTTCAGCCCTCAACTCCTCGGTGCCAAGGCCGTGTGGAGTGAGGCCACGCGTGAAAACGCATTGTTTCTGTCTACAGCCGTGCAACTCAACAGCGAGCAGTTGCTGCCCGTATTCGACTTTCTGACCAAGGGGCTGGTGATCTTCCAGAACGGAAGCGGCCTTGTCGCCGAATATACCATCGCTCACATCGCCCGGAACGAGGCGGGCAGCGTGCGTGAGCTTCTTTCGGCCGCAGACATAGGTATTGCCGATATCAAGCTCAAAAAACAGCAAAGCTTCGCAGGTGGCATGAAACTTGACCTTGCGACGGGTAAGCTGGAAGCCGTTCCAATGGAGCCACGAGAAATTACCGTACCGACCTTCGAGCACAGAGCGAGGAGCGGGTCGGCTGAGTTCGACTTTCAAGATGAATCCGAGGGCACGCAAAAGCTTTTCGCCCTTGCCGGCCCCCTCTTTGAGATTCTCTCGCGTGGCCAAGTGCTGGTTGTCGATGAAATCGACCGCAGCCTGCATGCGCTGCTGGTACGCCAACTAATTGGAATGTTCCAGAACCCCGACTTGAATAAAAATGGAGCGCAGTTGATCTTCTCTACGCACGACACATCCCTGCTTGATGGCGAGCTATTACGCCGTGACCAGATATGGTTTGCAGAAAAGGACCAAGACCAGGCGTCACGCCTGTCTCCATTGTCCGACTTCTCCCCGCGCAAGGGTGAGGCGCTTGAGCGCGGCTATCTTGCGGGACGATACGGCGGTGTGCCCATCCTTCGTGATTACAGGTTCAAGTGATGGCAAAGCACCCTCGAGCAAGGAGCGGTCGCGACTTAAGACGCAAAGCCCCGAAACGCCCTCCCTACTCTCGAATATTAATCGTATGTGAGGGTGAAAAGACTGAGGTGAACTATTTCAAAGAGATTCAGCGGGAAGCGCGTATCTCGACAGTGCACGTTCGTGTGATCCATAGTCCACTCGGGACGGAGCCCCAGCAAATAGTCGAAGCTGCCGAAGCAGAATTCCTTAAGTCGAGAGAGTTCGAGAAAGTCTATGCCGTCTTCGACCGTGATCAACATCTCACCTACGCGAATGCAATTGCAATGGCGGTCGCACGGGACGGCAAGCTGAAAAACGACGAAAAGAAGCCTGTGTCCTTCGAAGCAATTGTCAGCGTCCCCTGTTTCGAATTGTGGCTACTTCTACATTTTGTGAACATCATGGCGCCGATGCACCAACACGCGGCGTTCGCACAATTGCGTGT
>JBAZRU010000885.1:0-2680 GCA_041662805.1 Candidatus Hydrogenedentales bacterium
CAAGAACACTTCGCATTGCAGCGATATTGCCCCGTTCAACTTACGCTACCCAAGCATTGGACGATGACAATCGACCATTGCTTCACGAATCGGGCTGCTTTTCTTCCGACGAGTCAGACTGTGGCTCTGGAGTCTGCGTTTCACCGCGAAACCGCTGCAACTCCTTGGAAATAACATCGGCCACGGGTTTGAGAATGCCGTGGACACTAATGCCCTCTCGCAGCACGTTTCGCATGAAGAGCACGCACACGTCGGCGGTAGAGACCGGTGAATCGGCGCCCAAGTCCGTCATTTCAAAGGGTTCAATGGCCAGGTCGAAGCTTGAAACAGGCAACACGTTGGAACTGAGCGTCAGCATCGCGCCATCGCAGCGGAGTTTCTTGACGATAAAGGTGCGTTTGGCGCTCTTGGGCGCTTCGACGCCGAGGGCTTTTCCCCGCAAGCGGGAGGCATTCTCGTCGAGCTTGCCGAGGTTCGTGCCCGCGCCCGCCTCATGGCGCAAATCGATGCGGGCGTCCTGAACGACAATCTCGGAGATGGTCGGTGTTTCCGAGAATACCGTGTTGAGGTCCATTCGAACCAGGATGCTCGCAAAGCGCATGGCGGGGCCTTGTTTGAACTTCTCGGGGTTGTGGATCGTCAGGCCGCCGATCTCAAAGGCCTCTTTGGACCACACGATGGAGACTTCGTCGACAGTCACCTCGGTTTGATAGACGTAGCCGAGGCTTGTTTCGATGCCGCGTTTCAGGCCGGTGTCGAAGCGCGCGCCAATGAGGATGACGAGCAGGGCGATGAGAATCAGCACGAGGCCGATTGACGTCACGAGAAACTTCAGGAGCGCCTTCACAATCGTACCGCCTTGGGCAAACCTAAGCCGTTAATCGAAGATGTGGGCAATGCGCCGAATCTCCGAGAACAATTCGTAGTAACCCAATCGGCCGTAAAAAACGGCTTCCTCGGGGGTGGGGGCGCGCCACGTGGGAACAGTGGGGGTCAGCCCCGGCCATTCGAAGTAGTACTTGGAACCAATACCTTCCAGCACGAGGCGAACGGCAGGCTCCGCCGCGCTGACCGCGGGCATCTCCTTGAAGAGGTCGCTCTTGGGAAATATGACGATGGTCGTACGCCGGAACAATTTGAGCGCACCGGCTGGCTCTTCCTCGACGGGACCAAAGCTCCGGCTCTGAATGGGCGCAATGTGGGAGCCGTCGGGCAGCTCAAGATACGGCGTTATGCCCCGCAGCCGGACGGCGTCATAGGCGATGCTCATATCCGAGAATTGGGATTCCAAGTGGCATTCGATCACGATGTACGCATCGGCGATAGCGCGCGCGTCCGCGTCGATTCCCGGTTCGGGATTGGCAGGGGCTTTCGAGGCGGTTCGCTTCAATTCGACGGCGTTCGAATCAAGCCAGATAGCCCTGGATCCGCCGCCGAACAGGTCGGCGTACCGGCCTTCGCCAGCATGGACCGTCGAAATTCCCCAAGCCGGCTCGAAGCGGTAATAGGCTTCAGGGGTTGGCGGGGGGGTGGTAGGCTTCTTGGGAGTCTGGCAGGCAGCCAACGCGATACACGCCAACGCTCCGAACCAGACCTTTCGCAGACTCATGGGGTGTCTCCATTCGGTTGTTTCTTCGGTTTCCGATTCGGCTCGGCATCCGTTTTGGATTCCGGCTCTTGGTTGAGCCGCACTTCCGGTTCAAGGGTCTTCTTCGGGGTATCCGCGCTCAAGGGCGTTTCCCGGATAGCGCTCTCCGCGTTCTTGCCGCCGATTCCGTAGTTCCTCAGGGACATCTCGCCATCCGGAGCGCGCATCCGCACGACTCCCGAAGGCGTAACCTGTTCGTTTATCCAAAGGTGCATGGTCTTCTCGCCGTCCGCAATTTCATAGTGCTCGGCGCGCACCTTTCCCTCCAGGGTGTCGATCTCATCCATTCCGATAGATTTCCGCTTGGGAGACTTTGCCGGCGGCTCACTCTGGACGCTCGTATCGATGGCTAGCTCACGGGCCGGTTCGGGTTCGGACTTTTCGATGACTCTGTGAATGTTCGAGGGATCGCTCGTGGGTCCCGTGAGAAGCATCTTATAGACCACTTTGAACCCGACTTCCGGGAGAACCTCGAGTTCGACCCAGTATCCGTCTTTTCGCGCCACTTCTTCCTCGCCGACAATCGCCTGGCGCACTACATATTTCCGGCCGCCGTGTGTATCGACCAAGTCGTACCACGCCCATTGCCCGACCTTGGGATTGACGAGCTTGCCGCTCAGGAAGTCGCCGACGACGCCTTGTGCGTGCGCGGAGGCGCACACCATCACCATGCAAAGGATCGAAAAGGGCACTCGTTTCATGGAACCGCCTCACGTTGAAAACCTGTTCGCGTCCTGTATCGTATCACAGCGTTTTCGCGTCGAGAAAGAAATCGGCGTATTCTTTCATGGGATTGCGTCGACACGGGCGGGACAAAACCGAGCGATGGATAGCGACTTTTCGTTTGAGGACCGGTACGGGCCGCTGGCTCGGAGGGCAAATCGACTGCGCCGCGCGGTACGCTGGCGCGTCAAATGCGCTCTGCGCGCGCCTGCGCGCATCCTCGTCGAAACGCGGTGGCGGCTCGGGGACGAGATTATGGCGCTTCCAATCTACGAGACGCTCAAGGCCGAACACCCGTATGCGCGAGTC
>JBAZRU010000886.1:0-2680 GCA_041662805.1 Candidatus Hydrogenedentales bacterium
GACGATCAAGAAGCTGACGCGGGGGAATCCGACGATGGCGGGGAAGTTTGCTGAGCTGAAGGATGAAGGGCCGGCCGATGCGGGATGAGTTGGGCGGCCGCTTGAAGCTGCCCGGTACTCATGGTCTCGGCCAGCGGTGGGTATGCGCGAATAACCTGATTGGGGTTTCCCAACTGCGCACACGGGCGTGTCGGTGCTACGAGCGTGCGGCACAGATCACCGCATGCCGTTGTGCGCATGTGGGGCCTACGTAACTTCGGCTTAGAGGTCAACATCCGAGAATATCGATCTCCCACTCGCTGGCGCGGTCACTACCTTAGGTGCGATGTCTTCGCCAACCCACTCCGTCGATTCGTCCTCGTCTTCCTTAAGTGCGGTAACCCTCGCGATCCCATCGCTGATAGCCGACTCGACACTCGCGACCGCGGTGGCAACCATGCTTACATCTGAGAAAACGGACTCAACGCGGTGGACGTAGTATTTGAGTTCATCGAAGTTGTCGCTCGGCTCGATAGTCAGGTCCGCGTCCCCTACAAGGCCTTCGATACGATCGGGCATATCGTCTACGAGATCTTCGTAGAGTTTCATTGAGAGTGCCAGCAGTTGACGTGGGGCGAAGAGCGCCAGCACGTCTTCATGATCAAGCACTGTTGAATCCTGCTTGTACAGCAGGGCATGCTCCAGTTCGTGTGCGACTTCCTCGCGTAAATCCTCCGGCAGCAGCCTCAGCTGGTGCAGACGAGCGAACAACATGATGCGTCCATCAGCCAGTACGCGCCAATGAGCCTCCGATTTGCGCCGGACGATATCTGGATTCGCGGCAACAACCTCACGGAGTACGGCGTCGCTCGCTCTCATTGCCAAGAACGCAAACAGAATCTTGCTAAGAGCGACCTCATCGGCCATCTCGACAATGCGCACAACTAGCAACTCGTTGCTCGACGCAGGGATCACTATGGCATCCTGAACTTCCGCCGCTCCTTCGCAGGTGGCTTCAGCCAACAACACCTCTACGCGAGTGCCCTGTATATAGAGCTCAAGTAGGTCTGGCCTGTCTCGCAGGATCTCCGCGAGCGCATCCGCGATAGTCGGATGTGCGAACGTCCAGATACGCGCGCTACCGTCGGGCTTCTGAAGAATGAAACTGCCGTCGAGTTGTGTCAGCGCGTCATTCACATCACCCTGTCTGACACCGAACTTGTCGCATACCAGTGAAATGCGGTCGTCCTGGCCAGTGTAGACCGGTAACCTTGATCGGAACAAGAAGATCACCGTAAGTGCGGCGCGCTGCGCTTCCGTCAGCTCGTGCAGCGTCTCTTTTAGAAAAGCCTTCGGGGCTGACACAAACCGGATCAAGTCCGATGGCAATGTGCGAATGCCAGCGGTGTAGCTGCGATCACCCAAACGACGCGCGATTTCGGGCAAGAGTTCGGAGGAACTGGCGATGCTCGCCAGGTGTGGCTTGAACAGCGCCTTCCATCCTTTGGGCTGATTGCCCCCCTTGATGTGGTTGTAGATGATCTGGGCTCGTTCATCGGGACTCAGAGCGCTCACGTTAACAACGGCGCTTTCATCCGCCAGTTTCTGATGATTTCGGATGCCAAGCTTCAGCTTCGCCTCTCGCCATATGTGCTGCCGTGAGGTCAAGACAAAGCGGTTACCGGCATTCAATGCCGTTTTCACCTTGTTCATCACCGCGATCCAGTGATCGACATAGTCGCCCCTCAGCTGATTGGGACCGAAGGCATCGTCGATCCAGTAGAAGCGCCCTGACTCGTTCGGGTTCCAGAACTCCATCAGTTCACCCGGGCCATCCAATTGGAAGGTCTGATGACCTTCGCCACCGAGTGCCGTCGTGGCCAGGATTGCCGCAATCATCGACTTGCCTGTGGCGGGGGCGCCAACAAGTAGCACGATTCCCGTATCTGCAAGTATGCGGACCGCCTGCCTGTGAGCAGCGGTGGGCACGTATGTCCGCAGCGACGGCATGAGGTGTCCGAGCAAGGCCTCCGTTTGCTGCGCACGCCGCTCATCCAGGATCACCGATAGGTCGCCCAACCCATAGATACGCGGAACCAGCGCACGCAACCGGGCGCTTTCGCGTATCTTCAGGGTCAACCACTCACGCCCGTACACCTGCGCGTCCAGCACCCCAAACCGGGAAAGTTCGGCGCAGATATCTGCGGCAACTGGAGCGTCCACGCTCATGTTGGTGATGAAGTAGTAGCTGGAAGCCAGACCCTTGGCAACCAAGTCCATGACGTGTTCTCTCTCGCTGGCGATGTCAGTTGCGCGCAGCTTTCGTGCTGGGTCGCCGGAGAACTTGCACTGGATCGTCGCCGACTCCGCGACGCCGCCAGTCGCCTTCGGCTTGCTGGTAAACGTCGCATCCTGCCCACCGTCTTGCGCGTCACGATAGATGCCAACTGGCCTGCCCAGAACGACTTCGCAGACCTGGGCGCAGAGGTCCTGAAACGCCTTCCATCCAAGCGTATGCAAAGCGAGCGAAGTTTGGCTTGCCTGAGCTATGGGCGGTGACGCTGCAACCGCTGGTTCGGTTGCATCAGCGAATTGGTCATCCTGCATAGAGCCCTCACGAAAAGGCAACTGGCGCGGCTTCAACCGACCTGCGGCACTTGGGGCGGCGCGAGCATCAGTTCAATGTCCGTCATCCATCCGA
>JBAZRU010000887.1:0-2677 GCA_041662805.1 Candidatus Hydrogenedentales bacterium
CGAAGCCAAGATCGACCTAACCTCCGGCACGCCGCGCGGCATCGCTGGGGCGCCCGCCGATTCCATCAGCATCCTCGACTTCTCCCAGTCTCCGCCGTCCGTTCGCCATATCACCGGCATCCGAAATACCGTTATCGGACCTCCGTCGAATATTGCCATCACCCCGGACGAATCGCTTGCCTTAATCGCCAGCTCTGTTGTGTTGGACCCGAAAGACACGACGAAATGGGTTCCCGATAATGTGATACATGTGTTGGATCTCGAGGCCGACCCGCCCAAGGTCATCCAAGAAATCGCCAGCGACAAACAGCCTTCCGGTATGTCGATCACGCGCGACGGCAAGCTGGCGCTCGTAGCGAACCGGGCCGCGGGCACGGTTTCGCTACTGACCATTGATGGGAAGAAGGTCTCGATCAAGCAGACCTTGGAAGTCTGCAAGCCCGAAGACAATATTTCAGACGTCGCGATAACGCCCGATGGCAAGACCGCCGTGGCCAGCGTATGCGAGGGCGGCTATTTGGCATTGCTCAAGATCGAGAACGATATGCTGGTGCTGACGGACCGGAAATTCTCCGTGTGCGGCAAGCCCTATCGTATGGTCATCAGTCCCGATGGCCGCTTTGCCCTGACCGCCGGTTCCGGGCAGGGCGTTCCGGACGTGGATGCCGTGACGGTAGTAGACCTTTCGCTCGATCCCCCGCGAACCGTTGATTACGTCCTTATCCCTCCGGGCCCTGAGTCCCTTGAGATCAGTCCGGACGGGAAGTTGGTGGCCGTGGTACTTATGGCCGGTTCAAACTTGCCCGCCGACAAGCCGCTACACGTCGAGCAAGGTGTCGTCGCACTCCTTGCCCGGCGCGAGAATACTTTCGTGAAAGTGCAGGAGATTCCGACCGGGCCCATTCCTGAAGGCGTGGCCTTCTCGCCAGACGGCAAGCACCTTGTTATCCAATGCCACCCCAAGCGCGAGTTGTGGGTCTTCGACGTGGACGGCGAGTCCCTTCGCGACTCGGGTCACCGAATCGAAGTGCCGGGCATGCCGTCGTCATTGAGGATTGCGGACAAGCCGTAAGCGTCCTGCGGATTGCGACAACTACAGTAGGGGGACTTCTTCGTGATCGGACTGTTGGTGGCAGCATGTGCGTTTACCGTGTCCGCGGATTCCGCGCCCGAGTACGCATTTTTCAGTCAGTCC
Organism: Candidatus Hydrogenedentales bacterium; assembly: GCA_041662805.1. GTDB lineage: Bacteria > Hydrogenedentota > Hydrogenedentia > Hydrogenedentales > SLHB01 > JAIBAQ01. The sequence continues at coordinate 1,196 of JBAZRU010000887.1, forward strand.
ACGGTGGCCGCGCACGACGCGCAATATACGCATGGCCTGCCGTCCATGGCCCGGCTTTCGGACGACCGTATTCTTGTGGTCTGGACACGCTTCCCGCAGGGAGGCGGAGAGGACATGGCGGTCATGGGGGCGTTCTCGGCAGACGCGGGATGCACGTGGTCGCAACCGAAGGTCATGATCGATCATCCCAAGCTTCTGGACGCCGATCCGAGCGTCGTCGTCTCGGGGAACCGAGTCTTCGTAAGCTGCACGACCGCAACCTTCGCGGAAGGGATCCGCGAATCCGCTACGTGGTGCATACGCAGCGAAGACAGCGGAAAGACGTGGTCCGAGCCGTACGAAATCCCCATGAACCACACGTACACCTGCGGCAAATGCCATCGCGGCCTTCGCCTCAAGTCGGGCACACTGCTCATGGGCTACTCGTGGGACGTCATCTGTGAATCCGGCAAGAGCCATTCGTCCGAAGGACAGATGGACCTGCGGGCCGGCGTGATGCGTTCCACGGACGATGGGCAGACGTGGACTAACGGCGGCGATACCACCGCGGAGTACACCAAGATCGCGGAGGGAGCTGTCCATGGAACGGACGAGCCCGCGCTGGTCGAACTCGAAGACGGGTCGATCTACATGCTCATGCGCACCGGCGCGGACCACCTCTTCGAGGCGCGCAGCACGGACGAGGGCCAGACTTGGACTGACATTCGCCCCAGCCCGCTGACCGGCTCCAATGCCCCCGCCGCGTTGACGCCGTTCGTTGCGGAAGACGGGCGGCGTGGCGTGCTTGTCGTTTGGAACAATGCGCTGGTCCGGTATCCATTATGCGCGGCGGCATCGTTTGACGGATGCCGCACGTGGACGGCCCCCAGGGATATCGCCGCGCCGTATCTTGGCGGCAGGCAAAACTCGTATCCCTCGTGCGTGCAAGCCGCCGACGGCGCACTGCTGGCGGTGTGGCAACGCGATGTGCCCGAAGGCCGCGACGTTTGCCTTGCGCGGTTCAGTCCCGCGTGGCTGCTGAACGAGGCGGATACGGCGGCGTCCGATACGCCTTCGATTGTCCTTTTCGGCGACTCCACGACCGCGCCGCGCGGACCCTTGGTCAATTTCGGAAATCTCCTGGCGAAAGAGTTGCCGAAGGCGGGGATTCGCTTGGAGGTCGTAAACGCGGGCGTGGGCAGCAGCACGACAACTCTTGCGCGCGAGCGATTCGAGGCGGATGTTCTCGCTAAGAAGCCGAGTATCGTTACGATCTTCTTCGGGATTAACGATAGCGCCATCGACGTCTGGCAAGGCGGAACGGAGCCGCGCATCCCCATCGCCGAATTTGAGGCCAACCTCCTCTACTTTGTTCGAACACTCAAGGAACGCGGCGCAAAGCCGATCCTCATGACGCCAAACCCGATGGCCTGGACCGCGGAGTTGCGCGAGATGTACGGCAAACCGCCCTACCTTCCGAAGCAGCCGGACGGATTCAACGTC
>JBAZRU010000888.1:0-2672 GCA_041662805.1 Candidatus Hydrogenedentales bacterium
TCGCAAGATGTCTAGCCCTTCAATGCGCGCGAAGTGTTCGCTTAGCCGATTGGCGACTTCTCGAGTTTTTCGGCTTCGAGAGGAGACGAGCCTGAGCAAACGGGGCACTCGCCATTGACCAATTCGGGGATGAGCTGATTGACTCTACCCTCATCGTCCCAGATCGTTCCGGTGTAGCGCATGAGTTCGATGGCACAATTAAAGCATTGCGGCATGGCACTATTTCCTGAGTGACGAATAGCATAGAGGATTTGCTCAAGCCGTTTCCATATGCACGAAAGACAATGATCGATACTGGAATTGACGGCCTGTGGTATTGTGGTTGCCAGGGGACTTTCAGGTTGCGGGATTGCATCGGGCAATCGCCGTTTTGCGGAGCGGGGCACATCACGATGGAAACGCAAGAGAGGCGCAGGAGCGTACGGCGCGAGGCGGACCGGGAGTTACGGGCCGCATACGAGCGTATGAGTATGGACTCCAAGCAACTTCGCGAAGATGAGCACACCGAGCGAAGGAAGCGAAGGCACGTGATTCGTCATTCGTGCCAAGTGAGTATCGAGATGGTGATTGGAAAGGCCGCGGGCGCGTCCGACGTGTGGTCCGTGAATGCCGTAAAGGTCAAGGGCCGCTTGCTCGATCTTAGCCTTGAGGGGGCTTCGTTGTTCACAAAGCACCCTCTGGAAACGGGCCAGGAATTGAAGCTGAGTATCGCGCTTGGCGACGGAGCGAAAGTCCACGCCGCCAGCACGGTGCGGTGGATAAAGGCTATCCCCGAGAAAGGCGGGTACGCCTCCGGAACGCAGTTCCGAGGCTTGACGGAGGACAGCAGGCGCCACCTTGCCAAGTTCATGGCAGAACTCGACAAGACCGTGGGGCTGTAGACGCCCAGTCTCCGCGCCGGACGTCTTAACTGTAGCGCCCGGTCTCTGTGCCGGGCGTCTTAGTCTTATCCGCAATCACCGCCTAGCGTAGCGCAACACTTTCCTCAGCGCCTCGATCACCTCTGCCAAATGCTTGTCCGTCAACCGAGGGTGCATCGGCAACGACAAGACGGCGTCCGATGCAGCGGATGCGTGCGGCAACGCGGAGGCATCCAGTCCCAGCGTTTCGCGATAAAACGCGTGCTTGTGAATCGCTACGAAGTGCACCCCGGTCCCCACGTTTTCCTGACGCAATGCACGTACAATTTCGTCGCGCGTTGCTTTGAGCCTGTCCAGCCGCAGTTTGACGATCATCAGATGCCATGCGTGCTCGACCTCGGGGATAATGGCAGGAAGCTCGATCTCCTCCGTATCCGCAAGCACGGCCAGATACATGCGCGCAAGCCGGCGTCGCGCCGCAAGGAAGCCGGAGAGCTTCCTCAGTTGCTCCAGGCCTATCGCCGCGCTCACATTGGTCATGTTGTACTTGAAACCAGGTTGCACGACTTCGGGCGACGCAGGCGGCGCGTCGCTCCCATAGCGATTCCACGCAATCGTGCTGAGTCCGTTGTGCGCGAGCAATCGCAACGCGTGCGCCTCCTCTTCCGAACGCAGCGCAATCATGCCTCCTTCGATGGTGGTGATGTTCTTCACCGGATAGAAGCTGAAACACGCAGGCCCAATGCCATTGCCAATAGCTGTTCCCTTATACGCCGCGCCCAACGCGTGGGCGGCGTCTTCGATCACGGGAATCCCGTGTTTGGCCCCAATCGCATAGAGGGCGTCCATCTCGCACGGCTGTCCGGCCAAGTGGACGGGCATAATGGCCTTTGTGCGCTTGGTGATGACGCGCTCCACCTCCGCGGGGTCGATGTTAAGCGTTCGGGGATTGATGTCCGCGAGCACGACTTTCGCGCCCATATTCACGACCGTGTTCGCCGTGGAAACCCAGGTCAGCGGCGATGTAATTACTTCGTCGCCGGGGCCAACGCCCGCCCGGACGAGACATAGATGCAAAGCGGCCGTGCACGACGAAACCGCCACCGAGTGCGGAGCGCCAACGGCCTGCGCGAACGCCTTCTCGAATTCGGTGACCTTCGCGCCCGTCGTGAGCCAGCCGCTTCGCAACACGTTCACGACCGCGGTTTCCTCTTCCGGCCCGATGCTCGGCGGCGCCAACGCAATGAAGCGCGCCGTCGCGGGTTCGCCGCCTTCCGCGACCGGGATACTCATGAGTTGCTTCATGCGGCGGACGTTGAAATAAATGGTATCGAAGGGATCGATGCGCGAGTTTTCCAGATTGGCGCGGATTTCCCGCGCGCCCGCGTCCACGGGAACCTCGCTCTCGAATCCAAGCACACGGCGGATCTTTCCGAACCGCACGTTGTAGGTCCGCTGATCTTCGTCGTCGTTAACGACATCGAGCTTCACGTCGTCAAACATGCCTATGATGACTTTGGCCAAGTCGATGATGCGGTAGTTACTGCCGTCGGAACCGAGATTGAACACCTCGCCGCTAACCTTGCTCGCGGGGGCCTCGAGCATCAGGGCAAACGCACGGGCCGCGTCGCGCACATGCACAAATGGCCGCCACTGGTTGCCGCCGCCGAAGACGCTGATGCACTTCTTGCGCGCCGCCGTGGCGACCATAAGGTTGATGGCAAGGTCGAACCGCATGCGCGACGACCAGCCGAACAATGTGGCGGGGCGCGCAAGCACGGGTTCAAACGTGGGACTCTTCAACGCCAGGAG
>JBAZRU010000889.1:0-2660 GCA_041662805.1 Candidatus Hydrogenedentales bacterium
GATGATGCCCGCGCCGGGTTTCCAGAAGCCGATGCCGTACTTATTCGAGACCGACGTCAGGAAGGCGTAGACCTCCTTGTTCACGTCGAGCGCCTTGACCAAATCGTTCGCCGCGCCGTGTTCCGCCTGGATGAGGTGGTCGCAATGCACGGTCGACGGTACGGCCGTCGTGGGCCGGCCCGCCTGCATGAATTGGAGCAGGGCCATCTGCGCGGTGGCATCCTGCATGGCGACGCGGTCCGGGGCGAAATCGACATAATCTTGGCCCCGGCCAAACGCTTTAGCGGCAGGGCCATCCCATAAGTGGTTGTATAGGATTTTCTCGGCGAGGGTCAGTGGGCGCCCCACGGCCTTGCGAGCCGCGGCGATGCGCTCCGGCATCCGCTTGTATAGAGCCTGGATCATGTCGAAATCGAAAGCCATGGCTAAGTCCTCGCAGCAGGTTGTGTTCCAAAGAGGGCCTCTATACTATCGAGAAAGCACCTGGGGAGTCCAATATGCGACCAAGGCGGTCCAATACGGAGAAGTCATGAAGGCACCTACGCGATTCCTCCTGGTCCTCACGGCGGTTCTGCTGGCGTTTTCCGTCTTCGGAATGCTGACCATCAATGCCAAAATCGCGCGCAGCGCAACCAACACGAATTCGTCGAATTCCACAGCGAGCGGCTCTAGCCCCGAGGCCGCCCAGACCTTCGCCAGCGCGGCCCGAAAAGTCTGCTTCCATGTAAACGACCGCGTGGGGCTTGCGTCGACGTTGAGCTGGGAAATCCGCGAGGCGTTGCGGGCAAAGAACCGCTTCGACATCTACCTGGTCAACAACGAGCCGGGCAAGGACGACCATCCCCTGCTGCTCGCGTCCATTGAAAATCCGAAGATCTTCTGGACGCCCTTCTACTGCCACGCCACGTTCGACGTGAAATACGTCTACGCGACGGACACAACGGACCCCAAGCTTTTGCAGGGGGCATCCGACGAGTTTGAACCCGGTTCCTTGCCCGAAAAGTTCCAATTGCGCGTTCGCGGGACTATCTCCGTGACAGACACCACGATGGGCATCGTGACCTTGCCTGCATACCGCAAGCATCTTGTAGAGGACCCCGCGAAGACCATCGTCGAAGCAATGACCAAAGCCCTCGACGACCTTGAAAAGAAGGTGAACGAAAAGCCCGAGGGAAGCGGCACTTCGTAACAGCGCCTTATTCAGGAGGAGAAGCCATGCCAAAGACCATCGCTATCATCGGCGCATCGACCGACCGCAAGAAATACGGGAACAAGGCCGTGCGCGCGTTTCGCGACGGCGGTTGGACGGTCTACCCCGTCAACGCAAAGGCCACGGAAGTCGAGGGGCTGAAATGCTTCCCAAGCATTGCCGACGTGCCGGAGCCCATCGACCGCGTGTCGATGTACGTGCCGCCTGCCGTTGGCAAAGGCATGCTCGACGCCATCGCCGCAAAGCGCCCGCTCGAGTTGTTCTTCAACCCCGGTTCCGAGGATCCGGAAGTCATGGAGCTTGCGCGCGGCAAGGGCCTCAACGTCATCAATGCGTGCAGCATCGTCAATATCGGCCTACGCCCCGAGATGTACCCGGACGAATAGCGGAAAGACGCGGGATACTCGGCGAGGGGGGCATCGTGACGATTGAGCGAAAGATCGCGGCGGTCTTCTCCATGAGCGAGGAAACCTGGGCGAGGCATGCCAATCCGTGGAGCGTGTGGACGCGGTTCACGGCATTGCCCACGCTAATCTTGGCCGTCTGGAGCCGGACCTGGATTGGGTGGTGGTCCATTGCGGCGATTGCCTGCGCACTCTTATGGACGTGGATGAATCCCAGGCTCTTCGCCGTGCCGTGCTCGACCAACAACTGGGCATCGAAGGGCGTGATGGGCGAACGCGTCTGGCTCAACCGCGACCTCGTGCCCGTGCCGGCGCATCATCGCCGTATGCCGAATATCCTCAGCGCGGTCTCCGCTACCGGCCTGCCGTTCATTGTGTGGGGCGTTTCCATGTTCGAGATATGGCCGACGCTGTTCGGAACGGCGCTCGTCTACCTGGGAAAGCTCTGGTTTATTGACCGCATGGCATGGCTCTACGAAGACATGAAGCAGGCCACACCCGAGTACAGCCGGTGGTTGTACAATTCATCGCCGGATCAATAGTCCGATTGCCGTCCTTCAATCGCGGCCACGAGGATTCCCGCCGCAAGTCCGAGCCGGCGGTCCAACAGCCCGGCCGTGTCCATGGAAAAATCCATGTCCATGCGAAGGACAAAGGGATTGAAATGCCGGTGGAACTGGAAGACGGTCTGTCCGCCGATGGTCCCCGTGAAATGCTGGGGGATTAGGTTGATCAGAAAACGCCGCAGCAATGCCATCAGCATGCTGTCCTCTTGCATCATGCCGATTTCGCGCTCGTTCTCGTCGAGAATCAACCACTCGTCTTTCAGGATCGACTTCAATGCCTTACGCCGGAGCCCGCCCACTCTACGCTGGGTCTTCGAATCGATCACGTCATATGTGGACCGGATATCGAGTACCTTCTGCGCCTTGATCGTGAGGACTTCGGTGGTCTGATCTTCGCCCGTGTACAGGCGAATGTCTTCCTTGAGCTTGAACGCCTTCAGCTTCGAATAGAAGACGACGTTGCCATTCGAATCGTAGATA
>JBAZRU010000890.1:0-2656 GCA_041662805.1 Candidatus Hydrogenedentales bacterium
CTTAGCCGCTTCAACCAAACAACTTATGGATATCGCCGCATGATACTTCTTGGTGTTTTTTGTAGATGGACGGAATTAAGGTACTAACCCAGGGCGTTGCCCTGAGCTATGTTGGGGCTGCCCTCCAGGCAGCGTTGACGAACCAAATTCCCCCCTTTCGATCTGTGCGCTTACTAAATCGAAAAAAACCTCTCGCGGGAATGACGCAAAGGGGGCTTTTCTCCACGGGCTTTATGACGAAAGGACTTGCGATTGCAAGTTGACGTGATGTGTTGATCTCCAACGCTTCGAGAGCGCGGCAACGCGACGAGTTTACGCGGCAGTTACACGCTGCGTTGCGCTATGGCGCGTCACTCGATGCGGCGCTGGAGGCCTGCACGGCGGCGTTGGCCAGCGATCTGAACCGGCGCGTGAAAGACGGCGCGGCGTTGTCCACTGCATTGGCGGCGCATCCAAAGGTGTTTCCTGAGATGTACCGGGCCATTGTCCGAGCGGGCGAGGATCGCGGCGGCGTGGCGGACGCGTTCGCGTTACTGGCGTCGCATCCGCTCGAATTGCCGCGGTGGAGGAGGCCGATTCGGCCCGGACGCGCGATGGCGACGGTGTTACTCGGGATGTTGTTGTTTCTATTGTCGGGCCTGTATCTGTACTTCGCTCCATTGTTTGCCCCGATCTTCGCGGAGTTTGGCGGAACGATGCCGGCTCCCACGCAGGTAGTGCTTGACGTGAGCGAGTTCTTCTCGGATCTGAATCTGATAGGGGTCTGGCTGGGCGCGTTCCTGGGGCTTGTGCTGTGGCTGACGACGGGCATCTGGAAACGTACCCCGGCGTGGTGGTACTTCGGAGACTGGCTGGCTTCGCCGATGCTCCGGTTGCGGCGGCGTTTCCACGCCCCGGCCGTGGCGCAGGCCGCGCATGCGGCGGGCCTACTGTTGAAGAGCGGCGTCGCCCCGGCCGAGACTGCCGCGATTGCCGCGCGGAGCACGGGCGACCCGATCCTGGTCCGCGCCGTGGCGGAGGTCGAGCGTGAATTGGCCAGGGGCCGCACGCTGGCGGACGCGCTCGACGAGACCGGCCTGTTGCCCGAGGAATATTACTGGCTGCTCGACGATGCCGCGCGGCACGGTTCCATAGCCGTCACGTTGTTGTCGGCGTCGGAGACATACGACCAGCGCATGCGGCCTTTCTCGACCGACGCGATCACGCTGTTTCTGTGGATCCTGGCGTTCGGAGCCGGCATGGCGATCCCGTTCACGATTGTCTCGTTCTTTCTTCCCATCTTCACACTGGGGGATGTGATAAGCGCACTATGACGACGGATGGTAAACCATTGCGATTGAAAGACGGCGCGTTGGCGGCGCTGATGGGTGCGCTGGCGGAGGCGTCGCGGTATGGCTCGCCGATGCGCGAGGCGGTGGGCGTGTGCCGGCGCGGCGCATCGGACCGCCGTGTCCGGGACGTGCTGTCGGCTCTCGAAGAGCGCATGGCGGCGGGCCAGTCTTTTGCCCAAGCGGTGGGAGCACACCCGCCGTTGTTGCCGCCGTTTTATGTCCACATCATCGAAGCGGCGGACGCAAACGGGGCCGTTCCGGAGGCTCTGGCGCGGCTGCGCGATTATGCGCGACAACGTCAACGTATCGGCCGGGCGTTCGCCAGTGTGTGGCAGTTGTGGCTTGGCGTCATGATAGTGTTTCTGGTTCTGCTTGTGTCGCTTACACTGCAATGGACGGAGACATCCAAGACTGAACGCGATTTGTATCCCGAGTTGTCTTCACAGCAATATGAGACCTCGGAATTTCCCGTCCGGTCATTCGTGATTGGTGTTGCCGTGGCGCTGAGCCTGTTGCCGCTCATGATTTTCGGCCTACAGCGGAAACGGTGGGGCGCGTATCTGCTCGAATCAGTCCGCTTGTTGATTCCGGTGCTTCGCGGCATGACGTTGAACGCGGCGGCGGCGCGGTTCGGTCAATCGCTTGGCCTGTCGCTATGGGCGGGGTTACCGGAGGCCGAAGCGCTCGATTGGGCCTCGGCCGAGTGCGGCAGCCCTGTTTTGCGTGGCCAACTCGGGGTGCCGCGGGCGCGGCTGTCCGAGGGAACGCCGTTGCTCGATGCGTTGTCGCTCAGCTCGATGCTGGCGGCGCCGACGCTGTGGATGAACGGTCTGGTCGCAGAGACGGCGTCGGCGTTGCAGTCGATGGCGGACGTGAAGGAGCAGGAAATCCGCCGGGGAATGGAGTTGGCATGCGCGGCTCTGGTTGGTATTCTGGTGCCGTTGATCTACTTTTTGTACTACTTTTTGCCAGGTAAGGATTTGCATCATTGGATCTAGCGGAGGAAGCCGCGGTTGATATGAGGCGTTCAGGGCAGGAGAACATCCCCCTCAATCCCCCTTCAAAGGGGGAGGTCCGGAGAGGAGTATCCCCCTTCACGGGTGTGGCAAGACGATTGGAATGTATCAATGGGATTGCGTGAGACACTGAAGACCAAACTTGGCCGGGCATTGGACGGCGACGAGAAGCCCATTGCTCATGGGTCTTGGCGCGGCGGCGCGTTTGGCGCGGTCAATGTGCAGCGGACGCTGTCGGGCCGCAAACACGAGGATTTGATTCTCGTATCGAAACAGCTTGCCGGTCTCATACGCGCGAATGTCGATCTG
>JBAZRU010000891.1:0-2653 GCA_041662805.1 Candidatus Hydrogenedentales bacterium
GCTCAAGCTCAAACAACGGAATATCCGCCTGCCCCCGCTGCGACCGCGCGAAAAACGCCCACTCCACCGAATACTGCAACAGATCGTCCGCGGAACTGTCGCGCCGCCGCCAGAGTTCCGTGCCGGTTCGCGCAACGTTCGCGCGCCGCATCACCTCCCGCGCCCACGCATCGTCCCCCGCCCGCTCCCGTATCGTCCCGTCGAGCCGCTTCCAGTTCGACTCCGTGACCGCCTCCCGCCAGTTATAGAGATCCGCCAGAATCGTGCGCACGCCCCACGCCATGAACGTGTTGCGCGCGCTGGATAGATAAGGCAGCGCCTCCACGATCCGCGCCCGCGCCGCTTCCTGCGTGCGGTCCTCGTCCAGCCGCGAACCCGACGCACACCCCGCCGCGTACAGATCGCTCACGACCATGTGATACAAAAGAACGTCGTCGAGCCCCCGCGCCGTAAGGTGGGCCGCGTCGACGTGCGTGTGCGGATCCATCCAGAAAAACGAAGCCAATCCCGCGTCGATGTCATGCGTCATCCGAAGCGCCGTATCCATCGCATACCCCTCGTGGTTCCAGGACCTTGGTTGCGGAATCCCGGAAGGACTATGCCAGACCTGCCACAGCACCGCAACGGCAAACGGAATTCCGTGGTAGAATAAGAAAGGGAAGAAGCCGCTTTCGGCGAGACGAGGGGTACGGTTTGAGGCATTGCCACTGGAGTTTCGTCTGTGCGTCCATGCTCCTGCTCGTGCAGTTTCCCGCATGGGCACAAGAGACTAGTCCCCTCAATCCTCCGCTTGTGCTTACAGACCCAAGCAACACCTATCCGCTCGGGCGTCAGGTCGATGTGCTGGAAGACCAAACTAAAGGCCTGACCATTCAAGACGTCTCCACCGGAGCCGCCGCGGCCCGGTTCCGCCCCCACACCTCCGATTCCTTCAACTTCGGTCTGGGCGAGTCCGTCTACTGGTTTCGCTTCCGTCTCCGCAACGAATCGCGCACAAACACGGAGTGGCTCCTCGAGACGTCGAACCCGCGCCTTAACCACGTCACGGCCTATCTCGTGCGCGACGGCCAGCCGGTGCGCCATTGGTCCAGCGGAAATGCCGTGCCCTATTCCGAATGGCCTGTGGACTTCCGCAACCCCTCGTTTCGATTCCGGCTGCGATACGAAGCGGAAACCACCTGCTACCTGCGCGTTGAGAACAACGGCGCGTTTCGGTTTGCGCTCACGCTCTTCTCCGAACAGGCCTTCTACCGCCACACCATGCGCATCGAAATCGCCTGGGGCGTCTTCTACGGCGCCCTCGTCAGCATGATGCTCTACAACGCCGTGCTGATCGTCTCCCTGCGCGACCGCACCTACTTCTACTATCTCCTGCTCATCGTCGCGTTCCTGTTTTACCAAACCTCCATGAACGGCACGGCCTACCAATGGTTCTGGCCAACTTCCTCATGGTGGGCCGACCGATCCATCGTCTTCTTCTTCGGAATCGTCTTCTTCTTCGGAATCCTGTTCTCCCGCAGCTTTCTCGAGCTCTCCCGCCACTTTCCGACCGTCGACAAGGCGCTGGTAGGCTTCATGATCGTGTGTCTTGCCGTCTCGATCGGCGGCCTCGGCAGCCACTTCATCGCCAATCTTATCGCCCACGTGATCGCCATGGTCGGACCCGTAGCGGTCATGGTAATTGCCGGAAAGCGTTGGGCCATGGGCTACCGGCCCGCCCGCGTCGTCGTGCTCGCATGGTTTGCCCTCACCGCCGGCGCATTCGCAACCGCCCTCGTCAGCTTTCGCATTCTCCCGCAAACCAACACAACCGAATACTCCGTGCCCTTCGGCTTCACCGTTGCCTTGCTCCTCTTTGCACTCGCGCTCGCCGACCGTATTCGAATGGTAGAACGCGAATACAATACCATGCTCAGCAAAACGGTCGAAGAGCGAACGCAAGAACTTAGTGTCGCTCGCCAAGACATCAAGACCCTCGCCGAACTGCTGCCCATTTGCAGTTCCTGCAAAAAAATCCGCGACGACTCCGGCTACTGGAACCAACTCGAAAGCTATCTCCTCGAACACTCCGACATCGAATTCAGCCACGGCATCTGCCCCGACTGCGCCAAACAGCTCTACCCCGAACACTACCGCGAGATCTGAGTGCAATCTGCCCGCCCCGCCATCCGCACATGCTGTCTCTACCAACTCGCGCCAGCAGTTACTTCGAAGCCCCCGTCGAGCCTCCCAGTCCCACTGGTCCCTAAGGCCCTCCAGGTCCTTTCTGTCCTTCAGGTTCTTCCTGTCCTCCAGGTCCTTTCTGTCCTTTAGGTCCCTTAGGTCTTTTAGGTCCTTGAGGTCCCAGAAGTCTGAGCTACGTCATACCGTCCGCGCCCCTTCTGACTGACTACTGACTACTGACTTCTCCCTTCTCCCCTCTCCCCTCAAGCCTCCACCGCCACCTTAAACCCCAACAATGACCCCAAGTCATCCATGCTCGCCGCGTGATCGCCGAAAAACACCACGCGATGCAACAGCGTCATCGTATCGCCTTCAAGCACGCCGCCGCCCCAGTTCTGGAACATCTTCCGCGCGTCCGCCACCTCCGTGATGAACTGCGTCCGGCACCCCAGCGGGTCATGCGACACGTCGATGATCTTCCCCGTCGAAC
>JBAZRU010000892.1:0-2641 GCA_041662805.1 Candidatus Hydrogenedentales bacterium
GCACGCGGCGATCAAGTCGAGTTCCAGACTGGCTTTCGATTCGCGAGGCCCAAGAACGACTGTCCCCACCCTGAAGTGCTCTACGATGTACTGCGCCCCGCCGATGTGATCGCTGTCGGGATGGCTCACGAACAGCAAATCGAGTTGCGTGAGGCCCCGGCTCCAGAGAAAGGGCGCGACGACGCGAGCCCCGTAGTCGATGTCCTTGTGTCTCTCGCCCGCGTCGACCAACGCCGTGCCTCCCCCGGGAAAGCAGATATAGGCGGCGTCGCCATGGCCGACGTCCAGGAATACGGCCTCGGGTTCGCGAAACAACGGTCTCCAAAGCGCAAGCGATAGTACGATGAGGCCGCACGCAAGCGCACTTCGAAACGCCATCCTCGGTCTCTCGAGTTCGCCGCGTAGCGACAGGCAGGCCAATGCACCCGCCCAGAAGAAGACCACGGCCCATGGCGTGGGCGTGGTCACGTGATACGACACGCGTGTCCATTCCGCGACGTGCCGAATCAGGACGATGGCAGGCCACGCGGCATACCCGAAGATCATTGCGAGCGGTGGCGCGAACCAACAGAGAATGGATGCCGCGAAACACAGCCACAGTACCGCCGTGAGCAATGGAATCACGATGGTGTTGGCAAGCGGCGCGGATACGGAGAACACGTGAAACGCGCGAACCGCCATCGGCGCCGGGAGTATCTGAACCGCCAGGGTCGTTGCCACGGGACCTCTCACCGCTCGCCAGGCGGGCGACAACTTCTTCGAGCCTGGCTTTGGCCTTTTCAATCGTCCAAGCAAGCGCCCGAATGACTCCATGCCTTCCTGGATAGGGGCGCTGAAGAGCAGAATGGAGGCGATACTCAGAAAGGAGAGCTGAAAACCGGCGTCGAACACGAGGTCGGGATTCCAGATGAGGAAGATCAGTGCGGCGATACTCAGCGCGGTTGGCGCATCCCTGTCCCGGTCCAGCAGGTCTGCGACGAGGTAGATGCAGATCATGAGGGCCGCCCGGACGCAGGGCGTGCTCGCGCCGGTCATCAGCGCGTAGGCGATGACCACTCCCATTCCCGCCGCGGCGCACCACCGCCGCGAACGGATGAACAGCGATAGCACCATGCTGGCGCTGAGGAAGATGATGCTTACGTGCACGCCGGAGACCGAGAGCATGTGAGCCGTTCCCGATTCGACGTACCACTGGAATTCCGGCTCGGATAGGCCCGTGCGTTCGCCCAGCCAAACGGCGTACACAAAGGGGAGGGCTTCCTCCGGAAAGACCCCGGTCAAGCGATTGGCCAGCGCCGCGCGAAGTCGGGAGGCCAGATACGCGGGAGAGTAGAAGGCGCCCGGCGCAAGCCGTTCGACTCCGGTTGTCCCATACGAATCGACTTCAGTATGTACGCCTTGATACCGGTAGTAGGCTTCCACGCCGCCGGCGCCCGGATTCACCTGGCCCATCGTGACGCGAAGCTTCCCCTTGACGCGAACTGAATCTCCGCAATGGGGTTGCAGAGTCGCTTTTCTCCACCGCACGAGCACCTTGCCGGGCAGGCTGCGCGGCTCCTCGCCGGGGAAGAGAAACGTGTCCAACGCTATCACCATCGAAACGGAGCCGCCGTCTTCGGTTAGAAGTCCGGACTGGAGGACTCGCCCCTCGATCTGAATCTCAGTCTCATGGCGTGCTTCGGCTATCCGGCTGAATGGGTCGCCGATACCATCGGCATGGTGTGCCGCCCAGACAAATCCGCCCGCGCCAAGGAATACGAGGGCCACCGCCGGAACGCGCAGGCGCCGCTCGCGTTTTGCCGCAAAAGAACAGATTGCGCCCATGACCACAACGAGAAGTGGAAGCACTGCGTGTGTGTGATGAAAGAAAGCGGCGGCGAGCAATCCGAAGAGGAAGGAGACAGCGGCCAGTACAAGCGGCCGATTCACTCAAGAAGGCCTAATCCGCGCGGCGGGGCAGGAGCCTCAGTTGGAGGAAATTGAAAAGCCCTTGGAGAAAATGAAAAAGAGCACCCACTTGCCCAGGGCATGCAGGGGCTCTTCTTCAAAAGCGTACTCTAAGCCCGCGGAAATGCGAAGCTTATAGGGTCGGGACTTGTTCACCAAAAATAAGGTGGATAATCCACAGAAGGACCGTATACCAGAAATCCAACACGATGCTCATGCTTTCCTCCTTCTTGCTCTGAGCCAAATACTCAGGTTCCAACGCAACACCATACTACGCTACCCAAAAAGACTTTGTCAAGAAAGGCGGTTTCCCAACCTTCAATTTCTTCTCGGGAAGACCCTACCTGGACTGCTTGATATCCATACAAGCACAACCGGGTTTTGTTGCAAGAACTCGACAGGGTGTGGCCGAAGCCCCCACCCACTGCTAGAACTTTACTGGATTTTTCCCATTAAGTCAAGCAATTCCTCTGCTCGTGTCACAGTTCACCTACCGAGGACTGCGAATGTCTTGGGCCTGGTTTTTGTACTGTCGGGTGTCGGCTTAATCCAAACTGCGCCAATTTGTCATCTACACTATAAGCGGTGTTTGCCCGGGAGAAACCGCGGGATGAATCCGTCAGTTTCGGCAACATACCCAATTAGCATATTACTAAGTCCGCACGCTTTGACAAGCGAATAGGATCGTGCGATA
>JBAZRU010000893.1:0-2634 GCA_041662805.1 Candidatus Hydrogenedentales bacterium
AGCAGATGAAGCAGACGAATTGCGGGCGGGGTCAACGCAAGCAAGGCGCTGTCGATATGCAGCGGATCGGTGAGAATCCGCTCGATGGCCCGAATCCGGCTGGCCTTGTTCGAGGCCGCCAATTGCCACCGCTCGCACACGACGCCGAGCGTGTCATTCGTATAGCCCTGGAGGCACTCCTTCACGCTGAAGGTGGATTGGCTGCGTCCATTGGCGATTACCGCGCTCATGGGATCACTCGCGTACTCGCGGCAGGTGTCCGAGAGCCTGAAGCCTGCGGACAACTTCGCCCACCGCTTGGGGTTGCACGGCTATGCACCGATCCGAAAGCCGCTCCCCAAGGTGCTTCTCGATCTGGGGATCGTTCTCCATTTCGGTGAGCAGCATAGAGTCCGTGACTTCGATGATCGCCAAACCTGCGTGCAGTTTTTGTCCGGTCATTGCATCCATCCTAATTGGACAACAAAACGACCAACTACTATAGCAAAGATTGCGGGTCAGAGTGAAATCGCGAGTCAAGCCAGGGGAACCGAGGTTCGGGAAACAAGGGGTCGGGGCGTGCATAGGTGCGAAGGTGCGAAGGTGCGAACGTGGAAAGGCGCGGATTGGCGGAATAGGACGGATAAGTCCGATCCGCCGGATCCGTCGTATAGCGGCCGCAACAAGGGCAGCCGGGCGGAGGGTGGACCTGTTTGGGAAACGAGGGGTAATTAATAGACTAAACAATGAATAGCGGGATCGATTGCAGGCAATAATGAGGATGTGCAAACTGCATATATGTTCAGTAGTTTCAAGGACTTACCGCCGACACCTCTAGATATTGTGGTGGAGGGGCAAAGTGGGGCAAAACTCTACAAGATATAGTGCATGGTCGATCTTCGTAAGTCCTTGCGACACAAGGAGAAAGGTAGGGGAGAACCCCCATTTTTCTGTTGACAGAAGTGGGTCGCGGTGGTAGGATGGGGTAGTTTCGTGGGGCCTTGTGGTAAGAAATGGGCCGCGGTTGGAGGTTTTCGAGGTGTATTTCGGCGAATCAGTGGCAAAGCTCGATGAGAAGAGCCGGATCACTGTGCCTCGCCGGACGCGCGACACGATGGAAGTTGAAGGGCATGCGATTTGGTACATGACTCGAGGGTACGACAAGTCGATCTTCCTTTTTCATCGGGATGCGTGGAACGAGATACGTTCGCTCGCGAGTAAACACCCGTCAATGGACGGCAAGTCCCTCGATTTTCGCAGATACTTTTTTAGCGGGGTCACCGAGGTGCGACCGGACCCGCAGGGAAGGATGGCGGTGCCGCAGCATCTTCGGGAGTATGCGGGAATCGACAAGGAAGCCGTGCTGATTGGTGTGGACGACCACCTGGAACTTTGGAATCGCGAGGCGTGGCGCGCGTTCCAGGACAACATGGGCGAAGGGTTCAAAGAGATGGCCTCGGCGCTGTTCTCGCAACGGGAAGCAGCAGGGGCCGCAACGTAGGAAAGGTGGGCTTGGGAAGATGCAGATTGAGCGGAAGGACATGGGTGCAGTGACCGTTCTGCGGCTGGAAGGCGACCTTGACGAGAAGGGCGTGGACGCATTGCGGACGGAGATGTACAACACCATCAATGACGGCCGCAGCAAGATCGTCATGAACCTGTCGGGCGTGCGCTTTATCAGTTACATGGGCGTGGGCGTTCTGGTCGAACGGCTTCGCAAAGTGCGCGCGATGAACGGCGACGTCAAATTAGTGGCCTTGAACCTGTATGCCGAGCGTTTGTTCCGAATGGTGGGCGTGAGTTCGCTGTTCGACACGTACGAGACGGAATCGCAGGCGGTGGGCGTATATCAGGAGGCGGCCTAGCGGCCATGCCAGGACATGTGCCGGTGCTGGAAGGCCCGGCCCTGGAGTGGTTGCGAGTGCGCGGCGACGGCGTGTACGTGGATTGTACGGCTGGCGCGGGCGGCCACTCGGAGAGCATCGCGCGGCGGCTGACGACGGGGAGGTTGATCTCCTTCGATCGGGATGCTGGCGCCTTGGAACGGGTCCGGACACGGCTCGTGGGATTTGCGAATGCGGAAGTAGTTCACGCCAACTACGGTGAGTTGGCTGCAGTATTGAATAGGATGGGCGTCAATTCAGTCGATGGGGTATTGCTCGACGCCGGTCTTTCGAGCGTCCAACTGGACGATGCGGAACGTGGCTTTTCTTTTCAAGCGGATGGCCCACTGGACATGCGGATGGACACGAGCCAAGGCCTCCCGGCGGCGGAATTTCTCGCCGGTGTGCGGGAGCCGGAACTGACGCGGATATTGCGCGAATACGGAGATGTGGCTCCGGCGCGCCGGATTGCGCAGGCGATTGTCCAACGCAGCCAGCGCGGGCGATTGGAGACGACCGGAGACTTGCGCGAGGCGGTTCGCGAGGCGTTGCCTTTCGTGACGGGCGACCCGGACGAGATTCGGACCGTGTTTCAGTCGATCCGGATGGCGGTCAACGACGAGCTGCGGTGGCTTAGGGTAGGAATTGAACAGGCGATTCGCGTGCTGGCGCCCGGGGGGCGGCTGGTCGCGATTGCGTTTCACTCCGGCGAAGACCGGGTGATCAAGAATGCTCTGCGGGATGCGTCGCGCCCGATGCGCGAGCTTCATCC
>JBAZRU010000894.1:0-2630 GCA_041662805.1 Candidatus Hydrogenedentales bacterium
AGATTGGCGCGAAGGTCTTCCCCCGCCTTCAGTTCCTTCGTTGTGATCTCGACCTTCGCGCAGCCCAACGCCTCCGGAATGTCCGGTCCCCCAAAACACCACCCCGTTCCCGTGGTCATATCGACCACATCCCCAGGCGTTTCCCTTCGGAAACAGCATGGCCCATCAGCGCCATCCAGCGCGGACTCAAGTACTCGACGTACCGCGACTCATACCCCTTCGCGCCGTAGATAGGAATGATATGAACCCCGCCCATCCCCGCCGCGCGATAGCGCTCCAATTCCTTCGTGATGTTGGCCTCGTCGACCGCGCTACCCATCCACCACCAGTATCCCCCGGGGCGTTGCTCCGAGGTGATGGCGGGCCAGTCCAAATCATCGGCATGCGCAATTGGCATTGTAAGGAAGGCGAACAACACAACAAGTCCCAAAGCGCGCGACATGGCATTACCCCCAAGGCGTTTGTGGATCGGCGATCTCATCCTTTAACGATAGACCCGTCGCCATGGAATGGGCAATCCCGTTTTCCGGCTGCCTGCCGAACGGCGATTACCAGGCCACGACAAGGCTGCCAGTCACATTGCGAAGTTCAAACGGCGACCCCAGACGCGCCTCTCCCACGGCCGGCGTGATGCGCCCTTCCTTGTAGGGATACCCCGCATTGATATGGCATCGGATGGTCTCGGGCGTTACGTCTGGCGGTGCATAGATGCGTACCGTAGCATTCATCAGCCCCGTCACGCGGATGCGACGCGTCACGCCGTATTGCCCCGAATGCTGCTCGACGCACGACAGTGCGCCCTCGCGCTGGCCGTCGACAAAGATGCGGCATTCACGGTGCCACGCGCGCGGCATCGTGTACGTGGAGCGTCCGTTCACCAAGCGCGTCTCGTATCCGATCAGCACTGGAGCTCCCTGCGGAAACCGAAGACCGAGATCAGCCAACGTATCCGCGTTGTACCCGGAAAAAAAGAACCCGTTCTTGTGGCGCGCCACGCACACCAGCGGCGCTTTAACACCCGCGCGGTCCTTGGTTACGGCAAAGTCATAGCCGAATGCGTGCAGCATGAGGCGCATGAGGTTTTCCGCCGCAAAGAGCTTGTCGGGATCGTCCTGAAGCAGAAGCTGAGCGCCTTCACGGAAGAAGTTCGAATTCGTCCCGCGAACCCACGCAAGAGTCCCCTGTTTCTCTCCGGGTTGCGTGCGCGCCAACGCGACGACGCGCCGCGATTCGCCCTGCGACACTGCTGCGTACACCTGCGTCGCAGCGTCGTCGGCATTGCGAAGCGTCGCGCGGATTCCGCCCGCGCACATCAGGGGGTCGTGCTTTGTCGTTGCGGGATACGACCCGCCTGAGATCGTATCGATGTTCACGCGCAGATCGACGGCCATCTCGCCACGCATCGGATCGGCGAGAGTTACATTGAGCGCGGTCAACAACGTTTTGCTCGCATGATCGAGCGGTCCATACAAGAGAACCCGGCCACCTGAACCTACAAACTGAAGAAGGGCTTTCTCTAGTTCCGCACCCGCATCCGGGACAATCGATACCAGAATGGACTGGTCGAATCGGGTTGGATTGGCGCTCAAAACCCTCAACAGATTCCCCGTGGAAATGATCGTGTTTGCCGGAAATCCCATGTTCACCGCTTGCCGCATGAACCAATCCCCGAAGAACACCTCGCCCACGCGCGGTTCCGCGGCAAAGGTCATGTCGTGGTATTCATCGAATGGACAGACCCATACGATAGGTCCGGGCGCATCGGGCGCGTCGGCGCGCGCCGCCAACACGTGCGGAATCACCTCGTTCGGCACCTGCTCCGGCATGTTTCCAAACGAATCATCGATGGTCAGGAACTCGATTGAAGTTGGCTGCCTCACCATCCCCGTCGAATCGATGCGCGCAACCGACATCGGCAGGTAGATGTCGTGCGGTTCGCGACCGTAGCGGTCTAGCCACGGACTGTTCAGCCACCACGGGTCATGCGTGTAGAACCGAAATGGGTACGACTCCCCCGGCAACTCCGCGATCCGCGACATATAGCCAACCATCTCAAGCCCATAGTCGCCGTTCAACGCGGCCCACGGCGAGTTGGGTGGCGGCTCCAGGTTGAACCCGCCCCGGTAGATGTCGCGCAGCGAAACCCCGTCGCCCGACAAATCCATGCCCGTCGATAGGTTCGTCCCCCGCGTCTCCAACGGATAGCCGGGGCAGCCTTCACGAAACCCCTTCCAAAACCCCAGTATCTTCTCGCTGACCTCGGATATCCGGCCCGTGTCGAACGTCTTCCCGTCGAAAACATCCCCGGTCACGTTCCACGGCTCAAGCCCATACCCGAACCCGTTCGACAGCCACAAGTAGTCGAAGCCCAAGTCGCCCAGGAATCGCTGGCTCTGTTTCCCGAAGAACACGCTGAACGGCGTCCCCTCGGGTATTCCGTTGGGGTATGCCGCGTACGCCGTCTTATCCTCATGAAGCAGGGCATAACAACTCACGAACGTCCCCTTGCCCATCGCATTACCCTGGGAAATCTCGGGGTGCCGCTCATACTTGAAGGTCGACCGGGCAAACTCGGGACCAGGATCGAACGTCGCACCCACCCGGACCGGCTTTCCGGTGGCCGAAGCCCC
>JBAZRU010000895.1:0-2625 GCA_041662805.1 Candidatus Hydrogenedentales bacterium
TTTCGGCGGTGTTGAGTTATGGATAAGCGGGTTAAGAATTCATTGCTTAACCCGAACGTTTCATATCTTAGCGCATCGATAAGCTATTGATATGAAATTAGATACAAAAAGGGCGCCATCCTCCACAGACGGCGCCCTTGAAGCGGTTGTGCATGGAGACGGCGAGTTGCGAGGGTGACTTGCAGGTTGGGCAACTCGTCGTGCGCTACCGCTTCAGTCCCGGGAGAAGGGGGTCTCGCCGGGAAACTCTTCCGGTCCCCTTTGCCGGCATTGAAGCTACTGATGCAATGGATATGCGTTTGTGTCTTTGGATCCGAGCGAACGCAACGTGTTTCTACCGGAACTCAACCCCCTCGGTCTTGGTTCTCGGTGGTGGATACTCGTACATCGCCAGTGCGCGTGCCCAGAATTAAGGCCCCCTCTTATTGCGCGTCCGATGCGGTACGAACTCTCAACGTCCCCGTGCAGTGCCTTACAGAAGGAGTATAGCACGATGTCTTGGATTTGCATACAGAAATGTGAAGCCCGATTTCGAAAAGCAAGCTGTTCGAAATCGGGCGCGGTATCGCTGTTTGTACTATGCGGAGGCCAAAGCAGCAGTTCCCCATGATCCCGTAACGTCGAGCGCAATCTTCCCAAACTGATCGCCTGCCTCCATCTTGCCCACGGCAGTCTTGGCGTCGGCCAAGGGGGAGACGGAGTCGATGATGGGCTTGAGCTTTGCCGTGCCGACGGCGCGCAGGAGTTTTCTGAAGTCTTCGTGCGTGCCCATGGTGGACCCCATAACGGTGACGTGGTTCCAGTAGAGGGCGGAGATGTCGACTTCGGCAATCTTCCCGGTGGTCACGCCGCAGTGGACGATGCGTCCGCCGCGCCGGATGGAACTGAAGTTCACCGGCCAGGTGGCGGCTCCGGTGGAATCGAGTATGAGATCGACGCCGCGCCCGCCCGTGAGGTCTTTGACGGCGGTGGCTACGTTGGGTTCGGTGCGATAGTTTACGGCGTGGTGCGCGCCGAGTTCGAGGGCGTGATCGAGCTTGTCGCCGGAGGAGGAGGTGACAATGACTTCCGCGCCGGCGAGCGTTGCGAGTTGAAGGCCGGCCAGGGCTACGCCTCCGCCAATCCCGTGGATGAGCACGGTTTCGCCGGCTCGCAGCTTGCCCCGGTTCATGAGCATGTGCCAGGCCGTGATGTGGGCGAGCGGTAACGATGCTGCTTCGATGGGGGACAGGTGCGCGGGCGCAGGCTGCGCATTGACGGCGGGCACGGCGACATATTCGGCAAAGGTGCCGGGCCTGCTCATGCCCACGATGCCGAAGAACAGGCACTCGCTATGGTCGCCGCGGAGGCAGTACTCGCATGAATCGCAGGAGAGGCCGGGGTTGATCACGACAGCGTCTCCAACGCGGACGGTGGAGACGTTCTTGCCGATGGCGCTGACCGTTCCCATGCCGTCGGAGCCGAGAACATGGGGGATGCTGAGTTCGACGCCGGGCCGGCCTTTGCGAACCCAGATGTCCAGGTGGTTGAGCGCGGCGGCTTTTAACTTTACGACGATTTCATTCTCGGCGGGTTCTGGGTCGGCGACTTCGCCATATTCGATAACGTCGAGGTCGCCATTCTGGTTGATGAACGATGCTTTCAATGGTCTGCTCCTTCGCGCAAGGTCTGCGATGATGACTGGAAAATGGGTGTTTCATTGTACACCATGGACACGGACTGTGGGAGAGTGCACCTAAGATCGCAGGGCATTCGCGAGCGTCTTGTACAGGTTCGCCAACTGGTTCGCGGAGTGTTCCCAGGTGAAGGACTGGGCACGATCGAAGCCGGCTTCGGCGCGCGCGGCGGCGGCGGACGGGTCGTCCAATGCCATGTCAAGCGCGCGCGCTATTGAGTCCACGCTCATGGGATCGGCGCAGAGGGCCGCGTCGGCAGCGACTTCGGGCATGGAGGATGTGTTCGATGTAATCACGGGCGTGCGCGCAGCCATGGCTTCGAGTACGGGAAGGCCAAATCCCTCGTACAGCGACGGATACACGCAGGCCAATGCTCCACGCAGCAACAGCACCGCTTCGGTCCGCTCCACGTAGCCGGCATAGACGACATCGTTCGATTCGGCGAGCGACTTCATGGGGTGAAAGCTGGCTTCGCACATCCAGCCGGGCTTTCCGACGAATACGAGTTGGGGGAGATCGTGCCGCTTTTCGCGCAGCCGCGTGTAGGCTTCGATGAGCCGAGGGATGTTCTTGCGCGGTTCGATGGTCCCCAGTTGGATGAAGTATCCGCGAGTGATGCCGAGCCGCGTCTTGAGTTCGTCCAACGCCGCATTATCCAAAGGGCCGATGAACTCGTCGAGATGGACGCCATTGGGGATTACGTGGACGCGTTCTTGGGGAATGCCCAGCAATTCGACGAGCTCGGATTTGCAGCTTCGCGACACAGCCACGATGGCATCTGCGTCTCGTGCGCACTGGCGCACAAGACGCGACTGCACTTCAATCGTGCGCGCGGTGTGGGTTTCCGGGTGGCGAAGAAAGGACAGGTCGTGAATGGTGACCAGACGGAGCGCCTTGCGAGTCGCAGGGGCGTGGTGCGAAAAGTTGTGGGCGATATCGAGCGGTCCGC
>JBAZRU010000896.1:0-2622 GCA_041662805.1 Candidatus Hydrogenedentales bacterium
ATCAGGCCTTTAAGATCGTCTTGTGGTCCGCAGTGGATGAGAGCGGATCGTTCGGACTCCAAGCCGATTTCCGCTAACAGACGCTGGACTGTCCGAACCCGCACCTCCGCGCGATAGTTGCCTTGCGAGAGCCGGCAATCGCCATGAAGGCACGTAACCACCAAAACTCCTCGGGCGCCTCCCTCGAGAGCATGGAATAGATACTGAGTGTCGGTCTTGCCGCTACAGGGAAGTTCAAAGGCCCGAACGTGAACGCCTTCTTCGGTCCACTGATGGGGGAGATGCGAACTGGCGGGGATACATTGATGGCAGATAAACACGAGAATCTCGGAATGAATGCGCTCGCTCATCGCGCTTCTTCTATCGCTGGATACCGGTACATGCACTTCTCCCCCGTCGGCTTTCGCCCATGCATTACGGATATGCTGCGGAAGGAGGGACTTGATGCAGTTCCCCCTTCACCCCCTCTTTGGATTCTAGCCGAACTTAGGTGTTTCTGTCAAAGTGAAGCTCCCCCAATCTTGTCACGCGCATCCAACACCCGAATTCACATTGTTCTTCGAAGACCTGTGAAGCGGCGGGCCTTGATAAATCGGCGAATGCACGTCCTTCGCGACGACGCGGGACGGCGCCGCGTCACTGAGCTTTCTTCAAATGGGCTTGTTGTAGGGCAGTGGAAGTTCTCGTGGCGTTTGCACTCGACAATCGGCCCTAGGCTCTAGTACAGTCTAGTTGTGCTGGAAGAGACACCATGCTGAAACCTATTCGACAGGATGGTTGCCATCGCGAGTAGGAGCGGCGTTGATGCCTTCCTTCGCGGTATCGAATTTCGGGGGAGAGAGTGTTTCGAGGATATGGCAGGGCACATGAGGCGCGATCACGCGGCGATGTCCGCTTGCCTCGCACCAGTGCTCTGGGGGAGGACTTGCCATGACTCGCGAAGAATTGGACGCAGAACTTCACCGATTGGATTGCGGCCACAGGTGGTGCGGGCCTCTTGGGTTCATTTTTTATCCGGAGAATAAGGGCGGTCTCAATATTGAAGGCACATGCCTCCACTTCTGGGGCTGCTGCGCAAATGTTCATGTCGATGGCGACACCGCTCTGAAGATTCTCCGCTCGATGCCCGATGGCATCGGCCACAAGAAAATGTGCGATGCCTTTCGAGAACTTGAAGGCATGCCGGAGCATCCGAAATGCCTGCATCGCAGCGGGCAAGTTCCAAGTGAGAACAACTCACTCTTCGCGAACAAGTGAAATTGGGGCCGGTCGTTTCCGAAATGCAAGCTACGAATTCAAAGCGCACGTGCACCCATCGGATCGGGCTCTCCAGTTTCATAGGCGGGAATCGCATCCAACGTCGGTCTGGTGCCCGATCGTCTTCACAATCTCCCATCCGACTGCTTCGGCGTTCTCAATGTCGCCGTCGTTCGATGTTACGGCGACCACCAACTTCTTGTCGGGGATAAACGCCACGAGCGCGTACCACATCGTGTTTGAGCCGTTATGCCAGTAGACGGTATGCTGAAGGTCCCCGGTTGCTCCGTATTTCACCCAGCCGCACGCATAGTCGTTGAGCTCAGGTGTGTGCAGGAGTTTGTAGCTCTCGGCGGAGAGCAGCTTGCCCTCGCCAAGTTCGCCGCGCAGGTGTTCCGTTGCGTAGGCGCAGAGATCGCTTAGTGTCGTGCGCACGAGCCGATGGGGCTGTTTCGCGCGGAGTCGAAGAACGAGACTGACTTCGACTTCGCGCATGCCGAACCGATCCGCATCGAAGGACTAAAGTATCCGGCCATGTACAAGTTCACCCACGTAATTCAAGAGGATGGCCAGTGGTGCATGTACTTTGCCGAGTTTGTCCGTCCGGGCTGCAAAGGTTGCTGCACGGGATATGCCACTTCGAAGGATGGCTTGCGCTGGCAGGCACGGAACACCCGGTTGCTGCTGTGCCACGATGCCGAGATACTGAAGGTGGACACGGATCTCTATTCTATGTACTTCGGTCCGGACGGTTACTTCGATCAGAAGGACGGCTTCCGGCAGGCCATCCAGCAGCAGGTTGCTGGACCCAACCATGGCTCGCAAGACATTGTCGCGGGAATCACTTTTCCTTGGTGAAGCCACCGAACGTGGCGTCGCCTTGTGCTTTCTGGGGCGCACCAGCTGCGCTACCCTCGACCGTTTTCCCGTCGGTCTTGGCAATCGGAGGCGCCGGCGGATTCGCAAAATCGAGATACTTCTTCAGGTCCACGTGAGTCGCGGGCAACTTGTACGCTTCGGTTTCTCCTTCGGCGTACGTAATCCACAATTCGAAGGCGGTGGCGTCATACACCACATCGAGCACATTGTCGCCTTTGATAGGGATGGACTTGGCGATCTCCATGATGGAATCGCCGGTTAGTTTGCCGTACTGCGCCTTCATCGAGGGGAAGGCGCCGCGTCCTTCGTCGTTGTAGACACAGTTCTCCATCACATTCGGAGCGAATTCGTCTTTCGGATCGTTCTGTTCCCATATCACCAGGTCTGGCGCATGGGCTTTAACCTTCACGGCCCGCTTTTCCTTGCCGCTGCCAATTACATAGTGATATTTCTTGATCCGCTTCGTGTTCCGGAGGGTGTCGAGGA
>JBAZRU010000897.1:0-2616 GCA_041662805.1 Candidatus Hydrogenedentales bacterium
GGGTCTTCGGAGCCGTTTGGACGATAAGTCCATCATTATTAAGGCCGACCCTCGCTTGCTCAGCAATGTTATTTATCGCTGCTGGCGCGTAATCAACGCCGAGACCACGTGCTTTTTCATACGCGGCCTCGCCGGCTTTGGCCAATTGCTCGCCAGTAGGAACAGGGGCTTCCCCCGGCCGCATCGCTTTCACAGCGCCGGGTATCGCCCGCTCGCCAGCACGCACGCCTGGATTAACTGGCGAAGCCATCGTGGCGAGTTCCGTTGCCCGGGCGATACCCTCATCGCTCATAGGGTCGGTTTTGCCAGTCGCGACGTCGCCGGGCAGCGTCACCGCACGCTTGATTGCGCCGACGATGCCTGCATTCGAATCAAAGCGAACCTTGCCTTGGTCGTCTTCGCTCAGCGGAAGAACTGAATATTTGTAGCCTTCCTGCTTTTGCTTTTTGCCAAGCGCCTCATCGAACGGCGACGGCGCAGCCTTGGTCTTTTCGGCAAGAGCCGCTGCGAACGGGTCCATATCGCTCACAGCTGCGGCCCATTGGTGACGCCTAGGATTTGATCCGCCGCGCCCTTACCGTAGGTCTGGTCGAAAGCGTCGCGAAGATCAGGATGTTGCCTAAGAGCCCGAGCCCGATCCGGCGGGATAGGCACAGACCCAAGTTTAGGTGCGGCTTTCTGAACAGACGCGCCCTTTTCGGCATCCGGGAAAAGCTTGTTTTCATCCGACCATTTCGCCAATTCGTCGTCGAATTCCGCGTCGAGACGCCCACCATGGAATTTAGCATAATCGCGAGCGAACTTCGCCACTTCGGCGCGGCGACCCTCGACTTTTTTCATAATCTGGATGATCTGCTTATTGCCTTCCGGCGTGTTAGCGAGGTTCGGCACAGACGACGCGAGATAATCTCGGTCAGCGTTCGAAAACCCGGTCCCGAGCGACCCGCCCGCTAGGTCCAGCACGAGTTTGTTGGAGATTTTCGTGAAGAGCTCGTTGGGAGCCGCGCTTGCCGCATCGGCAATCCCGAGCGACACAGCGACCTTGCGCGCGGCAAGCACTGCATCCGACGATGAACCGGAGTAAAAGCCCGGCGTATCGATCGCCTTTTCCATCAGCTTTAGCGATGTGACGGAATTCTGCGCGGCGCGGCCGGCTTTCTGGATCTCCAGCATGGTTTCGCCATAGCCCTTGCCGACCGTCTGATCGTAGGACTTTTCGCCGGAGAGATTTACCGTCGTCTGCGCGTCGGGGCCGAATTTCTGAATATGCGGCGTCCCTTTTTCATCCTCGTAGATGATGCCCTTGAAGTCGGCTGGCGCGTTGTATTTCGCGCGCGCCTCTTCCGGGCTAAGAACGTTCGGACGCGCGGCGTTCGCCTTGTTGTAAGCCTCAAGCGCCTTTTCGGCGATAGGCTTCAGCGGCGTTTGCATCGCGAGCATAATGCCCGGGAGCGTCTGCAGCGCCTTGGGCCACGCGCGCATGGCGTCGTTTTGCGGAGCCGCCGCAGTCTGGCCGCCGCCAACGCTCATCGCCGGACCAGCGACTTGCGTAGGCTGTGCGCGCTGGGTAATCCGGGCGACATAATCCTGCGTTTCCGCCGGCATATGCCGTAGCCAGCCTTCGCCGTGACGCTCTATCGCGTCTGCGACGCGCTGCGGGCCGGCGTTATACGCGGCGAGCGCCTTTACCGGGTCGCCGAATTTCTGCATTTGCGCGCCCATATAAGCGCGCCCAAGCATTTCATTGTAAGCCGAGTCGGTCTTATATCGCTGCGGATCAAACGAGACGCCAGCAAGTTGCGCCGCCTCCGGCGCAGTCCCTGGCATGACTTGCGCAATGCCCGTCGCGCCCTTTGGCGACGTGAGAGGTTGTCCATTATCCCCGAATTGATTTCCGCCGCTTTCCTGCCCGATCTGCGCGCGCCACAACGTATCCGGAACCCCGAACGGTGATTTTCCGCCCTGCGACGGGTCTGCGATCGGCGTTGAGACTTGCGGCTGTCCGGCAACCGTAGCGGGCTGCTGAGGCGCTTGTGGCGCGGCAGTGGGGTTGATAGCTCCCATGAGCCGCTGCAGCATCCCCTGCCTTGGCGCGGGCATTGGGGGAGGTTCTTGGCCAGACAAAATAGCATTAGCAGTTGCTCTTTGCCAAAGCTCCTTGGCCGCAGCTTCTTGCGCGGCGTTCTGCGATCCGATCGTGTCGCCAAGATCGGACAGCATGCCATAGGCAGGGATCAGGGGAACATAGGTCGCCGTCATTTACGTGCTATTTCCCGAAAGCTTTCAGGCCAAGATTGGCCCCGCCGAGCAATGCGCTGAACAAATTCGCCCCGCCGGCGGCGTTCGACGCCGCATCGGCCATCTGGCCGTCCTGCATCGCCTTGCCGCCGGTTTGCGCCGCGCCGGTGATGACGCCAGCGAGCGTGTTGCCAAGCCCCGTGTCGATCCCCGCCAATTGGCCCTGGCGGTTGGTCTGGCCCGCCGCCGCCGTGAGGCCGGTGTTGCTCAATCCGCTTAGGCCGCTCAGCCAATTGTTGTATTCTTGATTGGCGAGTCCCTGCCCATACTGCTGCAAAGCGATGGCGTTGTTCCCCGAGCCATACATCCCCTTCCCAG
>JBAZRU010000898.1:0-2608 GCA_041662805.1 Candidatus Hydrogenedentales bacterium
TCAATCTCTCCCTGAGCCGATAGCCCAAGGATTTGGTTTCCTTACGGCTCGTGCCTCCCGTTCATGCCTTCCACGACCACGATCCCCGAAGGCGTCACGTGGAAACGTTTGGCGTCTTCCACCGCGTCGTATCCGATCACGGTATTCTCCGGGATTTCGACGTTCTTCTCGATGATGGCGCGCCGGATCCGCGAGTTGCGTCCGATGCTACATTCCGGCAACAGGATGGACTCCTCGACGTGCGAATAGCTGTGGACGCGGACATCCGGCGAAAGCACGCTGCGTTTCACGAGGCCTCCGCTGATGATGCAACCCGCGCTCACGACGGAGTCTACCGCCGCGCCAAAGCGGACGCCTTCGCTCGCGAACACGAACTTCGCGGGAGGGGAATTCGTCAGCAGGGTGTGGATCGGCCAGTCGCGGTCATACAAGTTGAACACGGGGTCCACCGACACCAGTTCGAGGTTGCTCTCCCAGTAGGCATCCAAGGTTCCCACGTCGCGCCAGTACTGGGCGGATTTCTTGTTTTCATCGCGGAACATGTACGCGTAGACCCGGTGCGACTTGATCAGCCTCGGGATAATGTCCTTTCCGAAGTCATGCGACGACACATCCTTGGCGTCATCGATGCACGCCTCCCGGAGAACTTTCGTGTCGAAAACGTAGATCCCCATCGACGCCAAGGCCGTATCCGGCCGGTCGGGAAGCGCACACGGATTCTCCGGCTTCTCTTCGAAACTGGAAACCTTCCCGGTGTAGTCGACGCCGAGCACGCCAAATCGATTGGCCTCGGCCACAGGCATCTCGATGGTCGCAATGGTCAGGTCCGCCTCATTGCGGCGGTGGAACGCCACCATCTCGCCGTAGTCCATCTTATAGATGTGGTCGCCGCCAAGTATCATCACCTGGGCAGGATTGACGTGATCGATCGAATACAAATTCTGATAGATGGCGTCAGCCGTGCCCTGGTACCAGTCTTCGCCAACACGCTTTTGTGGTGGAATGACTTCGATGAATTCGCCCAAATCGTTGTGAAAGAGATTCCAGCCTGCGCGAATGTGACGTATCAGTGACAAGGATTTGTATTGAACAAGCACCATAATCTTGGTGCAATGCGAGTTAAGACAATTTGACAAAGTAATGTCGATCAGACGATAGATGCCCCCGAACATCACGGCCGGTTTGGCGCGATCCTTCGTCAGTGGGAAAAGCCGTTCTCCCGCGCCTCCCGCCAAAACAACGGCAAGCACATTGCTCATATCATACCGGGAGCGTCCCCTAAGGACCATCGCGTTCCTCCTCTCCAATGAATGCTCGGCACGGCGCCCCATCTGCCCCAAGCAGATGCAGCGGCAGCGCCACAAATTGATATACACCCGTCGCGAAGCTGGTCAGTACCAACCCCTCGACCACAAACACGTCGTTCTGAAGCAGGATGTGGTGCGTGTCCTGCCCAGGCTGCTTGAAGGGCGCAACGGACAGATAGTCCACGCCAACAAGCCGCACCCCATCATCCACCAGGCGCTGTGCCGCGGTCGCGGACAACGCCACGTAGTCCTTCCTGAATGGTCCATTTGGTTCATGATTCGAATTGCGTGTTTTGAACAACACCCGGCGAGGGAGGGGGGCGCCTCCCAAGTCCTCTTCGCGAATCAGGTCCACATGCGGCAAATCGAGCACGAGCGCATCTCCGAAGAACAGGGACGTATCCACTTGGTCCAAGCGACGGCCGTCGTCTTCGAAGTGCCAGGGCGCATCCACGTGGGTACCCGTGTGCGTGCTCATGGCCAACTTGGAAACGTTTGACCCCGCTCCCGCCGCGATTCGCGACAAAGGGTCCATCGCAAACGCAGGGTCTCCCGGCCAAACCGTCATGCCTGCGTGCATGGGAATGGTCACGTCTATCCAACGTGTGGCCATGAATACCCCCGAAATGTCCCGCTGACTTATCTTTAGCGTCCTGCCACAGCTCTGCACAGCAGACCCGGCGGAGCCAAAGACAGATTAATCCGGAAAAGGAATCGCCCTTTCCGGGCCTTGCCGAGTTGTGTCTTTAGCCACAAACCGAAAGCTGTAGTGGGGTAAGAAGACAACTTTCCCGCGGAAAGTCCCCACGCAAGGCCGGACGCATTCTCGCGCTGGGGTTCCTGAACCCGCCGAGGATAATTGTACCACATCCCTGTTCTGTCTGCTGCGCCCGCACAAGCTGTCACGGGCGTCTGCAAAGGGGAGGGAAATCACCGATAGAGTAGAGAGGACGCGTAGGCGTTTTCCTGGGATTCGGACGGGTACAGCTCAACCATTTTCCTCAGGATGCGCCTGCGGTTTTCCTCGTCTCCGAGGCGTTCATAGCACGTCACCAGTTGCAGATAGGCGTCCCGGATTCCCGGCGAATCAGGATGTTCAGATATCAAGCGCTCAAAACATTGAGCGGCTTCCCGGTAGTTGCCCTCCTTCTGGCGATAGAGGTTTCCCATCGCGGCCAGCAAGGCCGGTGCTTCCTTTCCCTTGGGGTCTCCTTCATACCGAGCGCGATACGTCTCCAGGACATTTTGGACGTTTGAGTCTTCGGTGACTAGTGCTGCGACAGGCGCCTTCGCCGAGGCTT
>JBAZRU010000899.1:0-986 GCA_041662805.1 Candidatus Hydrogenedentales bacterium
GACCACAGCCTTTCCCAGTTCTTCTCCGTACTTCTGCGCAAGTTCGACAGTGCGGCGCGGAATCGGATTTTGGTCGCCGCCACAACCCGCAAAGAAGAGCGCGGTTGTGCCGGGCAGTTCCTTTTCGACGTAAGCCTGCGCAAACCCCGCGTAGTCCCCGCAGAACTGCTGCAAACTCAGCACCGTGTTGTGGCAGGCATACCCAAAGAGGACCGCCTTAATCGAGGCGTCCGCGCGCCGCGCCACCAGCACGGGAACGTCGTGATCGACGGGACCGATAGGATTGAGATCGTTGATGACCCCGCCCTCCGTGTACTTGCGCCTGTTCTTTGCAAAGCCGGCCTCGCCAATGCCCCACCGAAGATTCCCCGGCTCGAGGTCCTTCAGTGCGACGCCGACCACCTCGACCAACATGTCCGTCAGCTTGTCGCTGTAGACTTCAATGACGCTCCATTGCTCATCCGACAACCCATACGTCACGCGAAGATTGTCGCGAATCACGGGGCCGCTGTGCGTATGCGAAGCCGTGAGCGCGAGACGTTCTCGCGGAATGCCGAACTGTTCCTCGACCCGTTTTGCCACGACCCTCGAAATGCTTGCGGGCAACCCAACCAAATCCGTCGTCACAAAAACCGCGCGGGTACCAGCCTCGTCCTCGATGGCGAGGGCTTTGGCGAACAGATCATGGATCTTTCCCTGGGAAGGTTCCGTTCGCGACGCATATCCCGACAACCAGATAGGCTGATCCGGGGTGATCACGATCTTGCCTGCGCCGACTTTGAGGCCCTCCGCCCCAGCCACACACGATACCGCGATGGCAATTAGCAGCGTCTGACAGACACGCCGGTAGTGCTTCATTGGAACCATCTCCCTGATTTGGTGAAGTGACTCACGAGTGCAATTATGACCCAAAGGCTCATGGCCGGACATCCATCGGCCGTTTCGCAACAAACTCTATCATCGGCACGCGTTCCAGGAACTAGCGA
>JBAZRU010000899.1:996-2597 GCA_041662805.1 Candidatus Hydrogenedentales bacterium
GTAGTGGCTGGCGACCTCGCGAGGCCCAAGCGCACGCGGGTAGACTGCGACGTGACAAATCTTGCCCTCAAATCCGAACAGGCGGTCGCTTCGTCCTCCCAGCCACACTTCGGGTGTATCCGAAGCGCACCCCATTTCGAGTTCACCTTCCAGATCGGGAGTAGCTCGCCCGTCCAGAAACGCGGCGACGCGACGGCCTTCGCGGGCCAACGTGACGTGGTACCAGCGTTTGACTTCCAGCACAGTCGAACCCACCAACGTCTCTCTCCGCTGGTTGCCGTTATAGACAATCAGCCGTCCGGCCATTGAGCCATCTCCGTGCGTGCCCCCAATACCCAGATGGTCGCCCGGCGCGCCCTCAACACCATCGACGCCGCGCGAGAAGAGATACCCCGTGACGGCGCGCGCATCGATTGGAAGTCCGTTCCAGAACCAGAACTCGACCGAATAGGCGCTGCCAAGCTTGGGCAATGAGGCGGCCATTCGCCCACCGGCGAAATGCGCGGCCCGACAAATCCCGTCAGAGTGACCGGTTTCCGCTAGAGGCGGCCCTTCCAGAAAGAACGCCACGCCCGATTCGTACCGGCCATCGCGCCCGTTGCCCGATGCATCGACGCAGACCGGCTCAACGATTGTGTCCATGGGCCAGTAAGCAAGTGGGCGTGCACGCCGAACCGCTCTGACGTAGGGGCCGTCTGCCCCGGGCAAGGGTCGCGGCTTGCGCCCGGCCGTTTGCTGGAGGAGACGCAACACTTCTTCGACGATTTGGGGTTCGGCCGAGGGTTCGAGACTTGCGGTGCGAGCGGGCCAAGTGTTGTAGCCGCCAAACGGAAACAGCTCGGGTGGGGGGATGTAGCCTTCGGCCCCGTTTGCCAATTCGATGTTCATGGTTTGCGCGAACGGGCTTTGGCGTTTGAGCTTCAATCCTGTAATGGCATACACCTCGCAGGGAATAGCCGTGATGGCGAAATCTCCGATGCGAATCGACTGGAGCTTCAGTTCACGCTCCGGTTCCGCGCGCAGATACTGCTCTTCGAGTGCGTACACTTCGGCCTGATCCTTGGCAACGGCTCGGTCGCCCATCCCGGCGCGGACGTTGCGCGCCCACCCCTGCCGCTGTTCAGACGGCAACCGGCGTCCAAGCGTGAGCGTCGTTTCGGCCATGGTCAACTTCACGCGGTTGTCGTATTCGATGCGCTCCCAGACTTCCATCGCCTTTGTGGCAACCCGGTCCGTATACCTGGCCAGGTCGATGCCCGTTTTAGGACGCGAGTAGTCCATCCAATGCTGATCGCCGCTGGTGCCGTTCGACATCATGGCCACGAACGCGGGTGCATGCTGTCCGGGCGCGATGCGTTCTTGCATCGTCGCGGAGAAGGCGCCGTAGTAGTCGGCGGAGATCGCGGAGACGCCGAAGTAATGCATGGAGTAGTTGGCCAAAAGGGCCAGGGGTTTGCCGGTGGACGTCCGCACGGCCAACAGACTCAATTCGGGGTCCTCCGGCCCGCAAGGCCCGATGTAGTCCGGGTTTTGGTAGCCGGGATGCATCATGGCGCGAACCGTCGGCTCGCCGAAGGGGTCGCCGCCAATCCGGTCTGGCC
>JBAZRU010000900.1:0-2596 GCA_041662805.1 Candidatus Hydrogenedentales bacterium
ACTGCTCAGTTGGATCATCGCAGTGCCCTTTATCACGATGCTTGCGGTCGTGTGCGTTCCGTCGCGCCAATGGCAGGCGATTCGCTGGGTCAGCGCGTTTGGGTGCGGCGTGCATCTTGTGCTCACGGTGGTGTTGGTCTATCGCTATTGGCTGGAGGCCTCGCCCAACTTCGATGCGATCCGCGCCGCCAACTTCACCACCCTGTACTTTGTTGAACGCATCCCGTGGTTTCCGTCGCTCGGTATTACATACTACATCGGCGCCGACGGAATCTCGGTCGCCATGATCGTATTGACCTCGATCATCATTTTCACCGGTTCGCTCGCAAGTTGGTACGTCGAAGACCGCGCCAAGGAATTCTATGCCCTGCTGCTGCTTCTGGTGACAGGCGTGTTCGGCGTATTCCTCAGCTACGACCTCTTCCTCTTCTTCATGTTCTACGAACTCGCCGTGTTGCCCATGTACCTGCTCATCGGCATCTGGGGCACGGGTCCCAAAGAATACGCGGCAATGAAGCTGACGCTGATGCTGCTCGTGGGCAGCGCGTTTGTGCTGGTCGGGTTCTTTGCCCTCTATCACGCCTCGGGGTTGCATACCTTCGACCTGCAGCAACTCGCGACCATCAATTACACACACGGCTTCCAGCGTTGGGTCTTTCCGATGATCTTCTTTGGCTTCGGCGTGATCGGCGCGCTCTATCCGCTGCATACGTGGTCGCCGGACGGGCACAGTTCCGCGCCCACGGCGGTCTCGATGCTACACGCGGGTGTGCTTATGAAATTGGGCGGCTACGGCGCGTTGCGAATCGCCGTCTATCTTCTGCCTGAAGGGGCGAAGATGTGGGGCCTCTTCTTCATGGCGCTTGCCACCATCAACATTCTATACGGGTCTTTCGGCGCCATCATGCAGAAAGACCTCAAGTACTTCACCGCTTACTCGTCTGTCAGCCATTGCGGCTTCGTGATGTTCGGCGTCGCCGCGCTCAATGTGATCGGGTTCAAGGGCGCGGTGCTTCAAATGTTCAGCCACGGTATCATGACCGGTCTCTTCTTCGCGCTGATCGGCATGGTCTACGGGCGCACGCATACGCGCATTATCCCGGAGATGGGCGGTCTTGCGAAGGTCATGCCGTGGCTTGCCACGATGTTCTACATCGCCGGTCTCGCGAGCTTGGGTCTGCCGGGCCTCTCGGGCTTCATTGCGGAAACACACGTGTTCTTGGGCGGAATCTTCGGCAATCCGTGGAGCGATCCGACGGCCACGCGCATCTTGACCGTCGTCGCCACAATGTCAATTGTCGTGACCGCGGTCTACGTATTGCGCGGCTTGGGCACTGTTTTCCAAGGTCCAATCACCAATGAGCACTTCCTCGAACTAACGGATGCGCGACTGCCCGAGCGCCTCAGCACGGGCATCCTGGCAGCGACCTTGTTCGTGGTCGGGCTGATGCCATGGTTGTTCATCAATCTGACGGAGAGCTCTATTGTCGCGATTGCCAACCGACTCGGTTCGGCAGGGGTCCCTTAACAGATGGTAATGTTGCCGGAGATCATCGTCATCGTAACGGCCTTCGCCGTGCTGTTGCTCGACCTGTTTCTCGACGAGCGGAGGAGAGTCGTACTCGCGCCCGTCGCCATGATCGGGCTTGGCGTTGCGTTCGTCGCGGGCTTGCTAGCGCCGCATTCCGGCGAGATGCTCGGCGGACGTTTCGCAATCGACGCCGTCGGCTGGTGGTTCCGTCTGTTCTTCATCCTCGCCGCATTCCTGACGGTCGCCATATCCCTTGATCTGCTGGACGGCCGCACAGGAGTGCGTATGCGTGGCATGGGGTTCCGGGGCGAATACTACTCGGTGCTTCTTTTTACGATCTGCGGCATGCTGTACATGGCGGCCGCGCGCGACATGATCACGCTCTACGTCAGCCTCGAATTGAGCACCTTGCCGCTCTTCGTGCTGGCCGCCTGGCGGCGCGACCATGCCCCCTCGGGCGAAGCCGGACTCAAGTACGTCATCTATGGTGCGCTTGCTTCCTCGCTGCTGCTGTACGGCCTCGCGCTTGTCTACGGAATCACCGGCGAGACACATATGGACGCATTGGCCGCCGCCGTTTCCAAGGCGTCGCCTGGAGCCCTGTGGTTCGCCTCCGGCCTCATCGTGTGCGGCTTGGGATTCAAGCTGACGCTCGTGCCGTTCCACATGTGGGCGGCCGACGTCTACGAAGGCGCCCCAACACCGGTCACCGCGTATCTTTCCGTCGCATCAAAAGGCGCGGGCCTGGTCTTCGCGTTTCAAATCTACTACCGAATGCTCGGCCCGTGGCTGCAAGATTGGGATTTGGCCATCGCATTTTGCGCCGCGGCCACAATGACCTTCGGAAACCTGGTTGCCATCGTGCAGCACAACATCAAACGCTTCATGGCATTCAGCGCCATCTCCCAGGCGGGTTATCTCATCCTCGGCTTCATCGGCGCCAACGCCGAAGGCGTCCCTGCGATGATGTTCTACATGCTCGTGTATATCGTGACCAACCTGCTCGCCTTTGCGTGTATCGTCTGGTTCGGCAACGAGACGGGCCGCGAGCGCATCGAAGACTAC
>JBAZRU010000901.1:0-2567 GCA_041662805.1 Candidatus Hydrogenedentales bacterium
GACGGCGCTAGAGCGCGTCAATGCCGGGCCGCTTCCGTACCGCACCTCGAACAACCTGCAGCATGGTCAGAGCTGGAACACGTCCACGAATTATGCAGCGGGCCGCAGCTTTTCGCGCTGGGCCGAAGGTATCCCCGGAGTGCGCCTGTCAGCTTCCCTTGAAATCCCATATGCCAATGCCGGAGGAAGCGCCGTGACCGCGGACATTGCGCGCACCTTTGGGCGGTCGCTCGCGAGGGCGGCCCGAGAGTACCTGGAAGGGCTAAAGGATGCCGTGCAGAAGGAATCGCCCGCGCTGCACGATGGCATATCTCCGAAGCTGACGGTGATGGCGGAAGGGTTAGGCAGCGATTCCGAGGCGGGCATCGGGGCCTTGCTTCCTTGGGGAGGGAAACTGTGGGCCGTGGGTTACGTGGCGCACATTCGCGGTCAAGGACTGGGTCTATATGAGATAGACGAGGACATGACCATGCGGCGGCACCCGGCCTCGGTCACGGGGACTTTTGCGAATCGCATGGTTCATTGGCCAAGTGGCCAGGGCTTCATTGGACCCTATGCCATTGATGGAGACGGGCAAGTGCGCATGATTGAAGCGCTCAAAGGATTTCGCCTCTGCGCAACCATCGCGCATCTCACCGATCCGAAGAACAAGGTCTATTTCTTGGGTATGGAGGGGGAGTTCTGGGAAGTGAATGTGCGTGACCTGAGCGTCGCGCTGCTGTTCAACCTTCGCGACGAGCTTGATATCACCGGGGCCCAGCAGCATTTCAAGAGTGCCTACACCGGCCAAGGACGCGTTGTGGTCGCCAACAACACCTACGACGAGAAGGAGTTTCTCGGCGAGCGTGAAGCGGGACGGCTCGCGGAGTGGGACGGCAAGACGTGGACTATTCTGGAAAAGAATCCATTTGTGGAAGTCAGCGGAAGCGCCGGCAATCCGACCTACGGAGGGGATGTCGTTCTCGCGATGGGATGGACAAAATCGAGCGTCGTGTTGCGTGCGCTGGCGAATGGCGAATGGCGGCGGTATCTACTTCCGAAGTCGAGTCAAAGCTGGGACCACACGTGGAATACCGAGTGGATGCGGATTCGGCACGCACACACCGAGCGGCTACTCATGGATGCTCATGGCACCTTTTTTGAATTGCCGCCCTTCGCGTATGGAGGCGGCATCTGGGGCATACGGCCTATCTGTTCGCACCTTCGCGTGGTGCCGGACTTCTGTTCTTGGCGTGGCTTCTTTGTCATGGCGTCGGATCAACTCGATCACGACCAGGGACAACCGCAATCGGGCCTCTGGTTTGGCCCGCTGGATGATTTGTGGAAGATGGGCAAGCCGACCGGATGGGGCGGTCCCTGGTGGGAAACTCCTATCGCGGCGGGTACTGTCTCCGATCCGTACCTTATGACGGGATACGACAAGAAAGTCCTTCACCTCGCGCATGACGCCAAGAAGACAGTACGTTTTGGCGTTGAAGTCGATTTTTTGGGAGACGGGCATTGGGTTCCCTACGATACATTCAAGGTGGGTCCCAAAGCAGGGTATATGCACTACGAGTTTCCGGACGGGTTTTCGGCACATTGGGTTCGCGTGAAGGTGGATACAGACTGTCGCGCGACGGTGTACTTTGTCTATAGCTAAACGTTGGCATGATGGAAGCCCGCATGGCGACCACGCTTAGTGACCCGAGAGAACGTTGCTGAGTAGGCAACCTTATTATGGATTTTCGTGCACTTGGATTCGGATGCTCCTCCGACCTTCGAATTCCGAAAGGTCCACGACGCCACTCGGATCGACCTCTTTGGGCTTCCCGTCGATGGTGGCCGAGACAGCCTTCCAGTCCTCCGGCACGCGCGCCCGAAGCAGGGTCTTGCGCGGACGGTACTTCGGCAGGGCGACCTTCACCAGAAGCTCACCTTCACACAGGTTCGACTCGGTCTCAATCGACAGATTGCCGAACGCGGTCGGCGCGTCTTTGAATGTAATGTTGGCGCCGTCGCGGAGCCATTGGCGCGGCACTGCATACAATAGGCGCAACGTGTCGGGCCTGCCGTCGTCGTCGGTGTCCCAATCCTGCACCAACAGGTGTCGCAACGTCCAAAGAAAGAAGGCATTGCCAGCCGTGCAAGGCGGCAGGTACATAGGACGCCCGTGTTCATCGAGCGGGTCGAAGCCGGTGCCTTCGCCACCGACGAAGGTGCCGCGCGTGAAGCCCTGGGCCAGCTTGCCGTAGAGGGAGACCACAGCCCGGTCTGCATCGTCGTGTTTGAGCACATGAAGGGTGTAGCCAGCGGTACTGCTGCACCTTCTCCTCCATTCGTGGATTGGGCTCTCCCATCTCGCTCATCACCGCGGCAACATCGCGAAGGCCGCGCCAGCACGTGGCGTTGGTCTTCAGGTTCCAAACGGGCTCCGGAATGTCGGAGGCATAGTAGTCCTTTGGGGTGAGGCCGGTTTGGGGATCAAGATCGTCGAGGATCAGTTGGAGCAGCGGCTCCCATCGCGAACGGTTTTTCCGCATAAACGTATCGTCTCGCGTGAGCCAGTAGAATTGAGACAGCGCACG
>JBAZRU010000902.1:0-2567 GCA_041662805.1 Candidatus Hydrogenedentales bacterium
AACGGCGTCGAACCCAATGTGACGCTGGACGTGCGCAAGGACGACGCGATCCGTTTCGTCGTCCATAAGCGCGGCCACATCGCCTGCGACACGACCCACTGGGACCCCGTCGTTGCATACGACGATGGCGAACGCTACGTGGCCTCAGAAGGCTTCTCCACAGGCGACGCAGGTCCGAAGTGTTGGGGCTACGAGATGGAGACGGACCCCAATGAAGCTGCAGGTCTCCCACGCGTCCATACGTTTGGCCGCGACACAGCCTTACGCAACGCCACGACGCTCCCGGGAACGCCGCTGGTTCTGGCAGGCGGCACCGTGCTGCCGCTGATGGTGATTGCGGACGGTTCGGACAAGAGCGGCATGGTGTTGGCATTGACGGAGCCGAGTCCGTGGAAGTTCTCCGCGGAGTTAACCGATGAGGGAATGCTGACTGTCGCGTTGGACGCAGGCAATGCACCCTCTCCCCAATCGCTCAATTCAGGTGAGTCCCTCCCGCTCCCTCGCATCGTCGTAATGGCGTACGAAGGCGCGTGGACAAAGGGGTTCGCGACAGCGCAGGCGCTTCTGGATTCAACCGCCGCGGATGCGTGTATCGACGAACTGCGCGGTTGCCTCGCGTTGGCGCGCGACGGCGCTGCCCCCTCTCTGGACCTGTGGGCCATGGTCCAAGCCGACTGGCATCTGCAAGACAAGCTGACGGATTCCGTGGAGTCCTATGCCGCGGCCACGGCAAAGCATATCGAGAAGACGCGTCAACTCCTGGCGGATTTGCGCGTGGGCCAGCCCGCCGAGTTCTTGGCAGCCGAATCGCAGCGGCTCGATGAACTCACACCCGCAATAACCGCCGAGCGCACTATCGAGCAATGGCGTTCCGTCTATCTTCAGGTGCGCGCATTGAAACGCGACATCGCCTTGGCGAATCCCTTGCTGAACTTCGACCAACTGCTTTTCTGCAAACGCGTGCCCACGTCGTACAGCCATCTCGTGATGCAATATTACGGATGGCGCGCGCGTCCCGGCGGCGGGTTGTTCGTGCTGGATCGTCCCGGGCATTCGCTCAAGACGCGCGCCCTGTTTGAAGGACGTTTCGCGAAGGGCAACGTGCTTGAGCCGCGGCTGTCGTACGACGGCAAGCGGATCGTGTTTTCCTACGTCGAATGCACGGGCAAGAACACCGACTACAACGCCCTCAACAACGAGGTCGACGAAGATTTCTACCACGTATGGGAAGCGAACGTAGACGGCACCGGCCTTCACCAACTCACCGCCGGTCCCTACGACGACGTGATGCCCACCTACTTGCCCGACGGCGGCATCGCATTCTCTTCGACACGGCGCAAAGGCTACGCACGGTGCTTCGGGGCGCAGTTCAGCCCGCGTTGGCACGTCTACACGCTCCACCGCATGAACGGCGACGGCACGGATATCCACACGCTTTCCTTCCACGACACGAACGAATGGTTTCCCGCCGTCTCGAACACGGGCCTCATCCTCTACAGCCGCTGGGACTACATCGACCGCGACGCGGTGACGCACCAGAACCTTTGGTCAAGCCGGCCCGACGGCACCAACCCGGTCGCGGTGTGGGGCAACGCAACCCCCACGCCCCACTGCACGTTCCAGATTCAGCCCATCCCCAACAGCAACAAGGTCATCTTCACGGCGTCGGCGCACCACTCCATCGCGGGCGGCTCGATAGCGATTGTCGATCCCACGCTGGGCAACAACGGCGAACAGGCCATCACGCGAATCACACCCGAAATCCCCTTCCCCGAGGCCGAAGGCATGGACATCAAAGAGTACTACGAGTCTCCATGGCCGCTGTCGGAGAAATATTTCCTCGTGTCGTACAGTCCGACGCCGCTCATCTGGGAACCCGGAGCGAATCTACCCAATGCGCTGGGCATCTACCTGCTAGACGCCGCGGGCAACCGCGAACTCATCTACCGCGACCCCGACATCGGCTGCACCAACGCCCAGCCCCTGATGCCGCGCCTGATGCCGCCTGTCGTCTCGACGACAACAGTGGCCGACGGGACACCTGTCGGCGAGATGATGCTCATGGACGTCTACCAAGGGCTCGGCGACGTCCCTCGCGGGACAATCAAGGCACTTCGTATCATCCAGATCTTCCCCAAGACCACAGTCGTGGCCAATACGCCGCCTATCGGCATAGCGCTCGAAGAAAACGGACGCGCCGTGCTGGGCACCGTGCCTGTTGAGGCAGACGGCTCGGCCCGATTCCTCGTGCCGTCCCAGACGCCCCTCTTGTTCCAAACCCTCGACGAGAACGGATTCGCGTATCAGACCATGCGATCCCTTACCTACGTCCAACCCGGCGAACGCGGGTCCTGCATCGGTTGTCATGAAAACCGCATGACCACGGCAGGCGCGGTGCCAAAGAGCGCGACGCCGCTCGCCATGCGAAAGGCCGCGTCCACCATTACGCCGGGCCCGTTTGAAGCCGAACCGTTCTCCTACACCCGCGTGGTGCAACCCGTTTTGGACAAGCACTGCGTCACATGCCATTCCGGCGCAGAACCCAAGAAAGATATCGACCTGACCGG
>JBAZRU010000903.1:0-2562 GCA_041662805.1 Candidatus Hydrogenedentales bacterium
AAAGAACGCATGGGTGTACCCCCACGGAGAACGTGACGCGGCCCCATGTACGCAACATATTGGTCCTCAAACCAAAACCCGAAATTCTCTACCCCCTTGAACCGTCAAAAGAATGCATGGGTGCACCCCCCCTACAGAGAACTGGACCCGGGCAGGCCGCCCATTCTTTGAATTGTATGCGGGTAACGGGCTATAGTCATTAGAATAAGAGGCTTGTGCGTTGCCGGGAGTGTTTTCCGGCAAAGTCGCACCTGTGGCGCAATCCGGCCGCCCCGTGGCGAGGCCCGCACCGGAGCGGGGCGTATGCCCTGCCGTTTCGGTTGCCGGGCGTCGTGCCGCGCATGTCCTGGGTGTCCACTCTACCTGGCTTGGTCCAGTTCGGTTTATTGAAGGCTATGACGAACGAGAATCCTACAGAAGCACTCGAAGAACTCAGCGAAGAGCTTACCATCGTGAATCCGCTGGGGCTGCATGCACGCCCCGCCGCGGCCTTGGTTCAGACTGTGCTGCAGTTCAAAAGCGACGTCTACATTTCGCTCAATGGTCATCGTGTTAACGCGAAGAGCATCATGGGGTTGTTGACCCTGGCGGCGGCGTGCGGAAGTGTACTCACATTCACCTACAAAGGGAGCGACGCGCGCCAAGCGATGGACGCCGTGCGCTCGCTGATAGAGTCCGGGTTCGGGGAAGTCTAGTGGAGATCGCATTACGCGGTATCGGCGTCTCTCCGGGTATCGCCATAGGCCCTGCCTTGACCTTTGGCGTAAAAGGCCTGGAGATACCTAAGTTCGCGGTCGACGACGTGCACGAAGAACTCGCGCGCTTCGAGCGCGCCCTCACCGCCGTGCGCGCCGACCTGCAACGCCTTTACGACCGCACCAACGACGCCCTTGGCCCCCAGCATGCCGATATCTTCAAAGCGCACCTGATGTTTCTCGAAGACGTGACGCTCCGCGAAGAGATCGAGCGGCGCGTCTCCCAGGAAAAGTTGAACGCCGAGTACCTCGTCAACGATCTCATGACCCGCTATACGGATGTCATGGCCTCGTTGGACGATCCCATGTTTCGCGAACGCGCCCAAGACATGGTGGATGTGGGCAATCGCATTCTCACGAAGCTCCTCAACGTGGACGTGGAGAATCTGGAGCATCTGGCCCATCCCAGCGTCGTCGTGGCGCACGACCTTTCTCCATCGGACGCCGCAAAGCTCGACCTGGTAAACACGCTCGGCATCGCCACGGACCTCAGCGGTCCCACGTCGCACACCGCCATCCTGGCGCGCGCATTCGAGATCCCCGCCGTGGTGGGGCTGAAATACGTCGGCGCCTATACGCAGCCCGGCGACACCGTGATCGTGGACGGCAAGAGCGGCAACGTAATCATCCGCCCAACGGAAGCCACGCTGCTGCGGTATCGTGAAGCGAAGCTACGCGGCGATTCCAGCCGTAAGGCGATGCTCGAAGCGGAGGTCAAGCCCAGCGTCACCCTGGACGGCCACAAGATTCCTATTCTTGCAAATATCGAGTTGCCCGTGGAATTGTCCTACAGCAAGAAAGCCAATGCCGAAGGCATCGGGTTGTATCGCACCGAATACCTCTTTCTAAATCGTTCGACGCTTCCCACCGAGGACGAGCAATTCAACGCGTATGCCGAGGTTGCCGAGGCGTTTACCGGATTCCCCGTTGTGCTTCGCACCCTGGACTTGGGAGGCGACAAGTTCGCGTCGCACCTTCAACTGGCGAACGAAATCAATCCCCAGTTGGGGTGGCGCGCAATTCGCTTCTGTCTGGAGCGCCCGGATATTTTCAAAGCGCAGTTGCGGGCGATGTTTCGAGCCAGCGTGCTTGGAAACGTCCAAATCATGTTTCCGCTTATCAGCGGCCTCGACGAATTGCTGCGGGTAAAGGCGGTCCTGCGGGAAGTGTGCAATGATCTGGAGCGGCGCGGTGTTCCCTTTCGAAAGGACGTTCCTATTGGCAGCATGATCGAGGTCCCTTCCGCGGTCGAAATCGCCGACGTTCTCGCAAAGGAGTGCGCCTTCTTCAGCATTGGAACCAATGACTTGATTCAGTACTCGCTTGCGGTAGACCGTGTGAACGAGAAGATCGCGCACATGTACGAGCCGGCGCATCCGGCCGTATTGCGCATGATCGACATGACGGTGCGGGCGGCGAGGGTGGCCAAGATCCCGTGCAGCATCTGCGGCGAAATGGCGGGCGATCCGCTGTTCACGGAGTTGCTGGTCGGCCTGGGTGTGGACTCGTTCAGTATGTCGGCCGTGGCGATTCCGGTGATCCGGGCCGAGATCTGCAACATGCGTCTCTCGTTAGCCAGGCGGTTCGCCAAACGGATTCTTACGGTGAGCAGCGTTTCCGAGGTGCGCGCCCTGTTGCAGCAGCGGCTCGACCAGCGGGGAATTTCCGGCTCCTATCTGTCGGCACTCGACCGTGTAGCCGTTCCCGGTTCCGCAGGGGAAGGCGGTGAGTAGGACGTTGTCTGCCACACGGGCCACGATTCT
The DNA here is from genome assembly GCA_041662805.1 of Candidatus Hydrogenedentales bacterium. Lineage (GTDB taxonomy): Bacteria > Hydrogenedentota > Hydrogenedentia > Hydrogenedentales > SLHB01 > JAIBAQ01. The sequence goes on from JBAZRU010000903.1 coordinate 2,519, forward strand.
GGGTTCGACGGGGTCGATAGGCCGTAGCGCGTTGGACGTCGTAC
>JBAZRU010000904.1:0-2558 GCA_041662805.1 Candidatus Hydrogenedentales bacterium
GCTTGGAAATGCCGTTGTAAACAAGGCTGGGGATGAGGATATAGGCGTTCAGCGCAGAAAGTGTCTTCAAGTGCAGGTGGGTAATCCGCCTCACGGCGAACCCAAAGGCCGCTACGATAAAGACGGGAAGAACGGCGGATACAACTGCCGTCATTTCCGTCCGCCGATGCCCGCCCTTTGAGACGAATCATACCCCATGCGGCCCACACTCGTGCGGTGGAATCCGGAATACGTTACGAAACAACGCATATCCGATTCTTTCCCGCTTCCTTCGCCCGGTAAAGGGCTTGATCGGCGCACTTGACGAAGTCGACAACGTCCATGGCGGCAGTCAATTCGGCCACTCCGACACTCATGGACGTTCCCTGGCATTCCGAGGTGGAATACTCTTCTCGGATGCGCTCGGCAACCGACCTGCCCGCCTGCGCATCGGCGTGCCACAGGAGAATAGCGAATTCGTCTCCACCGTATCGAAAGGCTTCGTCTCCAGAGGAACGGGTGTGCTTTTGAATGATCTGGCCGACGAGCTTGAGTAATGCGTCACCGGCTGGATGACCAAAGCTGTCGTTGCAGTGCTTGAAGTTGTCGATATCGATGAACAGAAGGCAAACCGGCAAGGATTCGCGCGCGCTACGCGCAATTGCGCCCTCCATCCGCGTATTGAAGGTTCTCTTGTTCAAGAGTCCCGTGAGCTGATCCGTATGCGCGATTTCCGCCAGTTGTCGCTGGAGTTCGCGTTGCTCCGTCACATCCCGGCAGGCCACATGCAACATGGACTCCGCGCCCGTGCGCACCATGTTCGCACTGACATCCAAACAAACACCCCCTCCACCCACGGACGAAAGCAAAATATCCGACAACGTCGCCTGGCCCAACTTCTCGACGATCGAGAATCCCTGACGAAGCCGCGCGCTCGAACCGCTATCGAAGAGCTCCAGCAAGGTAAGGCCAATCAGATCGGAGCGATCGCGCCGGCTGAGGGCGCAAAACGACCGGTTCACGTCGCGTATCACGTACTCGTCCGGCGAGACTACCAACATGCCGTTCATGCTGTACTCGAAGAGGCTGCGGTATTTCTCTTCGGCGACCATCTGCGCTTCCCGAAGCTTGCGCATGGCCTCCATATCCTCCACGATTCGCTGCTTTTCCTGGGCCAATTCGTCCCAGAGCTGGCGCTCCCGGAAAATGCGCATCAGCTTTGCCACCAACACGTCCGCTTCATAGGGCTTTGCAATAAAGTCCGATGCACCATTGCGAATCACATCGACATAGGGAAACTCTTGCTCGTACGCCGTCGTTACGATGATGGCCGTTTCAGGGCACATACGCGCCACCTTCGCCACGAGGTCCAATCCGTGGCAGCCAGGCATCAGCATGTCCGTGATCAACACATCGAAGCGCTGCTCGTTCATGACGCGAAGCACTTCATCCCCATCGCCTGCAATGACCGTCTGACAGCCAAATCGGGATTGCACCTGCCGGGTTACGACTTCAGCGACTGAGGGTTCGTCATCGGCGACAAGAACGCGACGGTGGGCAAGGCTCTGATTCATTGAAAAAACCTCTGTAAGTAAACAGAGGAGTTTATCCCAACTCAGGCGCGCCGTCAACGAGGAAAATGCGATAAGTCAAATCCGATTAGTGGCAGCTCTTCACGGCAAACCTTCGATTCAAGCATTCCTGTCGCTCATCGAGCCCAATTGCAGAGTGGGGACAAGGGCGGGGACGATTCATGAAGAGCCAAGCAGGGTGACTGCGATCTTGTAGATCCAAGCCGCCAAAAAGGGAATCCACGCGTATCGAACAGCTTTGAGAACGTACCCCTCCACGCTGCTTCCGCGAAGGAAGCGCCCTGTCAGCAGAAGGGAAATCAGGAAAACGCATACCGCCAGCGCGGCAACAAACGCCAGGGCACCCGCGGGTTGTACGAGGAACGCATCCACGGGTCTGCCATGCGCCATCAAGGCAAATGCGGTCGTCATTCCACAGAAGGGGCAAGGGATTCCGAGAAAGTGCCGCGTCAGGCAAGGGGGAAATCCGAGTTGCTCGTGCGTGCCGAATCCGCGCGGGTCGGCGTGCAGGTAACGTGCAAGACCCACGACGCCGAGAATACCGAGGATGCCGCACCCGATAAGGAAACGATCGAGACAGCGCGGCGATGTGGGTGCAGGTTGCTCGTCGCTGGCGTCGGGTTTGCCCATCCTTCTCCTCTCCCACGAGACGGCCCACGTTGTGACAGCCGCTGGTGACCCCAAAAAGGCCGTGGGGCTCGCGAAAAATCGCGGCCCCACGGCCAGTCTAACAAATCGCTACGCCTCTTTGATCACAGACCGGGAACGCCCTCGTCGGGAATCTTGATGACTTTGGGCATCACCCTCTCTCCCGGCCGCATAACGCGCAGCAGGACCGATTTGCCCGGCGTTGCGTTTGACTTCAGGGCGCTCCTGAATTCTTCGAGAGAGGCGACGGGCTGCTGCGCCACTTCGGTTATCACATCTCCAGGAATAATATCGCATCGCTCCGCTGGGGAATCGGGAGTACATCGACCACGAGGACAC
>JBAZRU010000905.1:0-2549 GCA_041662805.1 Candidatus Hydrogenedentales bacterium
CGATCCACCGGGGACTGACTTGGCGCTGAAGAACAGCGTGCCAGAATAGACCACCGGAGCGCCTTGCGCCGTCCACGCCCCCGCCGCCCCATCGATGTCGATGTAGGTGCCGGTGATCGGCGTCGCGGAGAGGTTCGTGCCGCGCCACGGACGATTCACGCCATCCGTGAAGATCAACTCGTCCGCGAACCCGACCATATACATCCGTGTCGTCGGGGTGGCCGCATTGCTGATTGTCACGCCTACGGGGGTGACATCAGTCGCCGTGGTATAACCCGCACCCGTCAGACGGTAGAGTTTCCCGTTCGTCGCGAAGAACCGATAGACCGTGCCGCCGAGCGTCGTGATCGTGTAGAGGCACGACGCCTGCCCTGCCGTCGTGGTGACGGTCGCGCTGGACGCCGTGAAGCCGGGACGCGCAAGAGCGCCCGTTTGTGCGGCCCCACTCGCGAAGTAGATATTGCTCGCGTCTTGCAGGAACGCCGGATTCGCCTGATCGTCGTACGGATCAATCGAGTCCAGCACTCCTTTCCATGGTCCGGTTTGGACTAGCTTACGCGGCATTTCGCTCCCCTATAGTGATCCCTTCAGATAGGGATGCGGGTTCGACCCCGCACCCCCGCGTACTACTTAGCCCTGATTCTCGAAGAATCCGAGAGTGTACGTCCAGCTCGGGACGTTCGCGGCCTGCGTCAGCCACCACATATTGATCCACGAGGTCGTCTGCGGCGCGATGACAATCGGCCCCATACCGCCGACGATGACCGCTGGATCGGTCGCACGGGCCGCTGCACCGCCGTTCTTTGACGGGTAGACGCCATCCGCGCCGAACTGAAGCACGTAGACATCGTTATCCACCGCCACGCCCGTCGCGATTGAGGCCGTTCCCTGCAACCGGCGCGTACCAACTGCCGCCGGAATCGTGATGCAGCCCGCCGCGAAGGACTGGACCGTCGCGACGCTCGTCTGCGCCTTGCCCGCGTTGACCTGTACCGGCGTCTGACTGACCACAGCGGTCGTGCCAGCGACGATACCCGTCTCGTTGTACGCATCGAAGTTCATCGACAGCGTACCCGTGGGAGCCGTCGAACGCAGACGGAGCCGCAGGAAGTCGAGGATGACATCGGGGCCACCAGACGGCGCGTTGTTCGCGATCACGAACAGGCCGTTGGCGGTCGCGGACCATGCCGTGATTGTAGCTCCGACAACGGGCGTACCGACCGTCGGTTCCGACACCGTGAAATACTTGCCCGACTGCGCGATGATCTGCCGCGAGGAAGGCGATCCTACTTGTCCATTCAGTACGATAGGCATTTGCTACTCCGTCCGAAAAGGGTTAACTGCTACTCCGTGGGACTTCCCATCAACGGCCAACTGTAAAGCGTCCCGAACCCTGCGGTACACTCGCACAGGAGGGCTAGTACCACGCCGCTCGATGGTACTTCAATGAGAAATGCGTCGGTCAGGACTGCCGCGACCAACGTGCGATCCGAAGCCACCCCGGCGAGACTCACGCGCCGATAAGGGATCGACTGGAAGGCCACGCCGTTGTCCGAGGCGGGCTTGCCGTATACCCGCGCCGTCACGCCGAACGAGCCAGCGAACGAAGCGTCCGGCACCCACTGGACAACGAAGGTCCCCGTCCGGCCATCAGAGGCATTGCCGAGGAACAGGAACTTGCCGTTGTCGGACGTGGTAACGCGGTACTCGCGTCCAGCGTTGGAAAGGACAATCGGGGAAAGGTGTGGAGGAAGGGCTGCCATAGTCGTGCGCTCCAATGGTCCTGCGGGTTACAGATTGCTGGCTTCCGCGAGTCGGAGGCCAGTGATAGAACGTGCGCCGCGATTGACGTTCGCGGTCTTCAGCGTCAGGCACCACCGCGCCAGCGCCGCCCCGTACTCCTGCGCCATCTGTGCGCTGAGTTCGGGATTCTTGTTCCCTTCGGCGGCATAGGCGCGGACCGCTTCGTACACGATCAGGATGCGAGCCGGTGGCGGCGTCAACGTGGGCTGGACCGAGCTTGACAACGCTTCAGCTGGTGCAACGCCACGCCAGTAGAGCGTGCCACCATACGTCCCGTTGTTCGGGATGCGGATTTGGTTGCCTTCCCAGAGGTAGTCCACACCCTCGACCCACGGCGCGTCAGGGATCGCCCCCAGCGAGGTATAGATGGCGACCTTGCCAATCGGGAATGACGGGTCCGAGTTCGCGTCCGTGCCGAACGTAAACACCTGATTCCCCGTCACGGCGGTCATCGTTGGCGTCGAGCCGTAGGCCGCGTGACTGTACTGCGGGTTCGGCACGCGAGCCGCCAAGTCCTCAATCACCACATCCTGCGCTCGTGCGAGCCGCTTGTACTTGTTGGCATCCGAGATCGCATCGCCGGACGCGGGGCGTCCTGCGTAATCGTTCCAAAGTGCCAGAAGGTCCGACGATGCAAAAGTGGCCATGCGTTATCCCGCCGTAGCGTTCGAGGTCTTGCGTCCTGCGCGAGCCTTCGCCATCCGTGCCTTGGCCGCTTCGGCCTTCTCGGCCTCTGCCTTCTCCCG
>JBAZRU010000906.1:0-2544 GCA_041662805.1 Candidatus Hydrogenedentales bacterium
TCGAGCCGTTCTTCACCACGAAGAAGGAAGGAGAGGGCACCGGCCTCGGTCTCGCCACCGTATACGGCATCGTCAAGCACCACGACGGTATGATTCACGGTTACAGCGAAGTCGGCAAAGGCACGATCTTCAAAGTCTACATGCCCATCTCGGAACGGTCCGCCGTCTCGGTAGGCGACAAAGTGGTCGGGAAGGCGTCCGGCGGATCGGAGACCATACTCATCGCCGAGGACGAGGAGATGATTCTCAATCTCGCGGCGCGAATGCTGCGCGACGCGGGATACACCGTGCTCACCGCCTCCGACGGCGTGGAAGCCTTGCACCTGTTTGAACAGCACGCCGACGAGATTGATCTCGCGTTGCTTGACGTCGTTATGCCCCGTCTTGGAGGCCGCGACGTGCAGAAGCGCATTCGCGAAAAGGACCCTCACGTGCGCTTCCTGTTCGCAAGCGGCTACAGCGCAAACGCCATCCACACCAACTTTGTCCTTGGCGAAGACATGCAGCTCATCCAGAAGCCCTACCAGCGCGAAGCGCTCTTGCGTAAAGTCCGCGAAGTGCTCGACGCGCCTTGACAAGAAGCACTTTGTGCGATACAAATACGCAGTAGGGGACTCCAGGGGTAGACTTTTCCGCCTATGGCAAGGGGTAGGGTGAGGGTTTACCCATGTCCGTATTTAGGTTCAGTTCTGACACTATTCTGATTTGTCTTTTCGCCCTTTCCTTGGGGGTGACCACTATGGGGTGCCCCGGCGGCACACCTCCTCCCGACCCCCCCAAGAATGCCAACGTCAGCGTCGTCCTCGGCAGCAACGTCACCTCGGCCAACAAGGCCGCTCTGGAAACGCAGGCCCAGGAAGAGTGGGGCATCGAGGACCTCGTCGCCAGCCTCACGGTTTCCGTGACGCAGATCTCGCTTGATTATGCCGGCACCGAGCCGCCCTCCGGCGGGCCTGTCGAAACCTTCGAGTTGCTCGACGCCCCCATTGATGTGGACCTCTTCCACCTCGATACCACCGGCCTGTCGCTATTGCTTGCCGGCGCCGAGTTGCCCGCGGGCTACTACACAGCCCTGCACATCCTGTTCGAGAATCCGCGCTTGGTGCTCCAGACGGATCCGGACAACGTCGTGCTGGACCTGTCCATCACTGCCCAAGGCGAACTGACCATTGACTCGGTCTTCCAACTGCCCGAAGGCGACTCGATACTGGTGCTCGACATCGGTGGCATCCACTTCTCCTTCGACTCGAACGGCGCCCTGGTGCTGATCATCAATCTCAGCGCCGAAGTTGTCGGCGATGACGATACCGAAGTGGAAGTCTGTGGCGTCATCGACGCCGTACACCCCGACCTTGAAACCTTCGAGATGTCCGCCTACGGAGACTTCGACAAGAACAGCAACCAGGAGCCCGTCAACTTGGTCGTCGAGTATGGCGACGCCGAAATCTATCTGCCCAACAAGTGCGATACGCCCACCGGGACTCCCGAAGACCTCGTCGTGGGGGCAAACGTGAAGGTTGAAGGCACGATGACACCGGAAGGCACGGTGCACGCCACGAAGATTATGATCAAGGAAGTCGAGGACGATACCGACGAGGTGAAGGCCTTGGGCGTGATCGATGCTGTCCATCCCGATCTCGACAACTTTGAAATGTCTGCTTACGTCGAGTACACCAAGAACGGCGGCGAACAAGACCCTGTCGACCTGCTGGTCCAATACGGCGACGCCGACATCTACCTGCCGACCGACGGCGATACGCCCACCGGCACGGAAGCGGATCTCGTTGCGGGTCTGGAAGTGAAAGTCTACGGAACGCTAACCGAAGGTACTGTCGTCGCGTACAAAGTCCGCATCCGCGGTCCGGAAGGGAGCGAACCCGTCCAGAAGGCCGGAGAGATCGACGCCGTTCATCTCGATCTCGACAAGTTCGAGCTTTCCGTGGGTGACCACGACTATCTCGTCCTCTACGGCAGCGCGGGGATCTACTTGCCGACCGATGGCGACACGCCCACCGGAACGGAAGCGGACCTCGCCGTAGGGGCCGAAGTCCTTGTCATTGGAATGAAGACTCCCGACCACGTCATCACCGCAAGCGCGGTTAAATTACTGAATCCCTAAGCGAGCGATTCTCACACGCAGCGCGGCGCCGTCCGGACACTCCGGGCGGCGCCGCGCTATCTTGCCTTTTCGCGCCGATCTGGCGAGAATAGGCCCGAGTTGCAGAGCGGAACTCGCAGTTTTCGTCTAGGTTCTTTTCGTTCTTAGGTCCTTTCAAAAAGCCGCACTCCACGCGAGTCTTACAACCACACGGAGTCCAATTCGCATGGGTTTTCTGACCGTTGTCCGCCATGGCCAGGCGTCGTTTCACGAAGATGACTACGACAAGCTCTCGCCGCTGGGAGAAGAGCAGGCGCGAAGCCTTGGGACGTATTGGGCCCGGCACGGCATACGGTTCGATCACGTGGTCTCCGGGCCCCTCGTGCGGCAGCGCCGTAGCGCGGCAATTGCCGGCGAAGCCTACGCGGCGACGGGTTTGCCATGGC
>JBAZRU010000907.1:0-2541 GCA_041662805.1 Candidatus Hydrogenedentales bacterium
GCCGCCCAAAGAACCGCCGCCCAAGCTGCCGCCGCCCAAGCCGCCGCCGCCACCAAGGCCCGAAGTACCACCTTGACCGCCACTGTTCTGTACGACGATCTTGAAGAGAGTCTCCGCACCCGCGTTGCGCAACTCGTAAATGCGGGTCTCAAGCTCTTCGAAGGTTTCCGTGCGGATCTTTTCGGGAGTACTAATCCAAAGAAATCCTGGTTGGACCGAGAAGGTTAGATTCAAGGGACGCAGGAGTGCCCTCAACGCGGAGCGTAGGGGAACGTCGTCCAGCTTAATGTACGGCACATAGCCGGTAGTAACCTGATCGCCCGTCAAGCCAGTATTGGTGGGTCCCTGTAGCTGCTGCGCTTGCGAAAGTGCGCGCAGGCTTTCCTGCGACGTAGGATTGAATCCGCCAACTGGCGCGCCGAGCCCGCCTGCGGGGGCCCCGAGACCAACGGGAGCGCCGGTGGGAAGCCCACCAGGCAAGCCTGCCGTAGGAGCGCCGGTGGTTGTCGTTGGCGGAGGAGTGGCCTTCACAGCCCCGACGACACGGGAGTCCACCATGATATTGATGCCGACGTATTCGGCGACGAATTCGACGATGTTGTTGATGTGCTCGTCTTGAAACTCAATGGATACGGGTGCGTCAAGCGCGATTTCGATTTCCGACTTGACTTCGGTCTTCTCGTATTCTTCCTCTTCGACGGGGATGGAGATTTGTGGAGGCTTGACGCCTTTTGCGTCCGCACCTTCCGGCAACTGCTTCGAGACCTCGGTTGCCTCGCGGATGAGCTTGCGGTCAAGTTCCCGGCTCACCCACGCTTTCTCAAGTTCGACGTCATAGGCGCCAAGAGTGGCCTGCGCCAAGAGGCGGGTGGCGGTTTTGTTGCCTACATCGATGATCAGGATTTGCTCGAAGAGTTCCTTCGCTTTGGAGAACTTCTTGTTTTCCAGCAGGCGCTGCCCTTCGGTCATGAGTTCTTTGACGCGCTCGTATTTGAGTTCATCCGCGTTCTTGGGAGCGCCGCCTTCGGACTCGGGCGCCACGGCCTCAGGCCCCAGGACCTCGAAGGTCTGTGCGGAGGAGGGGGCCGCGCCGACGGCGCTCATTTGGATCTTCCCCTCGGCCTTCTGCACCATTTTCTTGGCGTTCTCGTGGTTGGGATCGACGGCTAACGCGCGATTGAACGCGTTCAGCGCCTCCCTGTACATCTCGCGGCTATACAGCGAGACGCCCTCGCGGTAGAGTTGCTCCGCTTGAGGTATGTCAGAGGGGGGGCTTGCCACAGCCGTAGCGGGCGCATTGCCCGCGGCGGCCGCCTCTGGAGAAGCCTGCGGATTATCTTGCGCGGTCGCCACGGGCAATGACAATGCTAGCAGCAACATCAGTGCTCCGGCGATTGCGGTCTTCCACCGCGGCAACCTTGTGCTCATGAACATCTCTTCCTCCCGCGATTTTGCTCAACTATACCGAATGACGGGACTCCACTCAACCCTCACCTTGCACCTGCAAAGTGAAGACCTTGTCAAACTCTTGCGAATACACCTCGACGGTCTTTCCCTCTGCGTCAATACTCTCAAGGGTATACGACCCGAATGACTCACGTTCCGCATATGGGCGAACCCGATCTCCAGCGACGAGCAGCAATGCTCGCATCGTCCCGTCTCTCCACTTTCGGAAACCGGTAAGCGTGACAGGGATGGTCGTTTCATCTGTCGTTGTACTCGGACCATCGTCTCCCTGCACGCCGTAAATGGTAAAAGGATTTCTCCGAACCAACCCGCTGGCATCCGCCATTACTTGCCTATTTGGAGGCCATGGTGGAATGACCGTGGGGAGCGTGGGTTCTTTCGCCGCCCCAGGCCGCTTGGCAGACAGCGTTGTTTGCGCCCCCGATTTTGTATCAGGAGGAAAGACGACAACATAAACGCGATAGCACAGCACTCCTACGAGTGCAATTAGCACCATCTTTTCTTTTTGGGACCACAGCCAACTCCCGGCTTTTTGCAGCTGTGATAAAAAGTCGTTCATGTCTATGCCTATGTGTGTCCCTTCATGTTACCGCGAATCGTCCTATATCGGCCACAGACTCTCAAGAAAGCCCCAGAACCCCCTGCCTCTGCCCTCTCCCCTCATGTTTCGCGCATTCTCCTCCCGCATTCGCGAGAGATCGGATCCGCCCCCTCCCTGGCCCGGTGGTGGTGCAACGGCGACCGCCACATCTTTCTGGAAGGCGGCAATGTCGATGAGCATCTCGACGCGAAGGTAGGGGTCGACGGCGGAGCGCAACGAAGCGTTGGTTATACGCATTCCAGGAATGGCGTAGTAGACATCCCTGTTTTCGTTCAGATTCTGGTACATGGCGATGAGGTCCTTCATCTGAATCCACATCGCGACACCAAATGTGCGCGCCTGAAGCACTTCGGCGCTGGGGCGCGGCTCCCACATCTCCACGGACTCGAGGAGGGCTGCATTGTTCTCGAGCAGTTTCTTCACCATGCTTGAGCCGAGTTGGAGGTTGGTCATCCAATACACTACTTCCATAG
>JBAZRU010000908.1:0-2541 GCA_041662805.1 Candidatus Hydrogenedentales bacterium
GGCGGGACGGTAACATCACGGGCCGTCCGGTGTCGGAAAATTTGACCGTCGGCATATTGAAACGACTTTCGGGACCGCTTGCGTTTCTGTCCCCGCCGCGTGTTCGTGAGGAATCAGCACGCCTGATCGGCCGAATGCGCGTCGAACCGCCGCGCCCCGAAATGCCCATCGAACAACTCAGTGGGGGCAACCAGCAGAAGGTCGTCGTGGGCCGTTGGTTGGCGGCGGACCCGAAGGTGTTGATATTCGACGAGCCCACGCAAGGCGTCGACGTGGGCACCAAGGCGCAGATCTACCGGCTGATTATGGACCTTGCCTCCGAGGGCCGGGGGATCGTCCTGATATCGTCCGAGTTCATCGAGATTGCCGCCTTGGCCGACCGGATCCTGGTGGTCCGCGAAGGCCGCATCGTCCAGGAGATGCCCGGCGGCACGACGGAAGAGGCCCTGTTCGCGGCCTGTACGAAAAAGGAATGCGCATGAGCGACTCTTCATTTCAACGTTTCCGGAAACTGCAACAGGCCTCGATTCTCCTGCTTCTGGTGGTGTTGTGCCTGTTCGCATCGTTCCAGAGCCCGACGTTTTTCCGTTGGTCCAATCTGGTCGATAACCTGCTGACGAATGCGTCGGCTATCGGCGTGATCGCCGTAGGGATGACGTTCGTGATGATCGCGGGCGGGTTCGACCTGTCCGTGGCGTCGATCACGGCCGTGTGCAGCGTCGTGCTGGTGCTGGTGATGGACGCGCTGTCGGCGCATGGCGCTGCCGTGGCGATTACCGGCGCGCTGTCGGCGACGGCGCTGACGGGCATGCTGTTGGGCGCGATCAACGGGGCGCTCATCGCCTATGTGGGCGTGAATCCGTTTGTGGTCACGCTGAGCACGATGCTGGTTTTCCGAGGACTGGCGCTTATTCTGACGGGCGGCGGCCAGGCGATGCAGGTGGGCGACTTGGCGTTGCGGGCGCGGTTCAACTGGATCTACGACGCCCGAGTGCCGTTGTTTGGTCCCGATTACCAGGTCTCGATGCCGATCGTCATTTTCATCGTGGTCTTCGCCGCGGGCGTGTATCTGCTCAAGTTCACGCGGTTTGGACATTACACCTATGCCATTGGCGGCAACGAGGAGGCGACGCGGCTCTCGGGCGTCAACACGGCGCTGCTCAAGGCCGCCTCGTACGTGCTCGTCGGGCTGACATGCGCTGTGGCCGCGGCCATTTTTGTCGCCATGACGCAGACAGCCCAAGCGGAGAGCCATCAGGGCAAGGAACTCGACGTCATCGCCAGCGTCATCGTTGGCGGTACGCCGCTCGGGGGCGGTAGCGGCGGTCTGAGCGCGACATTGACGGGTGTGCTGTTGCTGCGGGTGATCGACAATCTGTTGACCCAGTTCAGCGTCGGCGCGGAGTACCGTCAGGTTGTTACGGGGCTGATCATCTTGATCGTGGTGGCCGTGGACGTGTTGGCGAAACGGCGTAGCGCGCGCAGACGCGGCGGCAAGGCGGGCAAGATCGTCAAAGTGTTGGCCGCGCTAGTGGTGATTGCAGTCTGTGCCGTGGTGGCGGTCGTCCATCTCGGCCCGAAGGAGCGCACATACCAGATCGCCTTCCTGATGACGCTCGATCACCCCTATTGGCAGAACATGCGGCTGGGCGCACAGGACGAGGCGAAGAAGCTGGGCGCCGAGATTACCATCCTGAACGCCAAAGAAGACCCCGTGCTCCAGATCCAGCAAATTCAGGAGGTCATCGCGAAGCGTGTAGACGCCGTGTGTCTCGTGCCGATGAAGACCGAGCCGCTGGTGCGTGGGGTCCAGTTGCTGAACCGGGCCGGGCTCCCCGTTATCATCGTCAATCGCGAGATCGGCGAGGGTTGCGACTATGTCTGCTATACGGGCACGGATTCGTATCTGGGGGCCGTCGTATCGGCGCAGATCCTGGCCAAGGCCATCGGCGGCAAGGGCGAGATCGTCGAGTTCCACCAGCACCTGGGCACGGGCCCCGAGATCGCCCGAAGCAAGGCGTTGCGTGACGTGCTGAAGGATTACCCAGGCATTACGATTGTCGAGCGGATTCCCCACAAGGGCGAACGGGACGTCGTCAAGACGGAGATGCAGACGCTCCTCGACAAGTATCCGAACCTGGCCGGCATCTACGCCCATGGCGACGACTTCGCCATCGCCGCAAGCCAAGTGTGCAGCAAGGCCGGGCGAAACGACATCAAGAGCGTCGGCATGGGCGGCAGCGAGGAGGCCGTCAACGCCGTGCGGGAAGGCGTCATCACGGGCACGAGCTACCAGCAGCCCGAAGAAGAGGGCCGAAGCGCCGTGCGGCTGGCCATCCAGTATCTCAAGGGCGAGAAGCTCGAAAAGTCGTACCCCGTGCTCTGCCCGCCCATCACAAAAGAAAACGCAAGCCAATACAAAGGACAGTTCTAGTAGGGTGCGATTTATCGCACCGATACCGGCAAGAATTACGGAGGGAATACAATGCCACGATACGGTCAGGTAATTCGTGTGAAACCGGAGAAGTTCGAGGAATACAA
>JBAZRU010000909.1:0-2522 GCA_041662805.1 Candidatus Hydrogenedentales bacterium
GCGGTGCGCTCGACCTCAACCCGATCGCCGCACACGTTTCCCGGCCGCTTCGAACTCTGCGCCAATTCGATATCGACGTGTATGTACATAATTCGAGCGTCACATCTGGCGGTCGCCGGTCATTTTCGGCTTCTCGGCGGCGAGGTTGATCATGTTGCGCAACAATTCTTCGCTACGCGCGGTGCTTTCACCCAGGAACTGCGCTAGCTGCTGCGCAACCAGCACCTGATGTTCCATCAAGTCTTGGGCTTGGCGCACGGTATCGGAGCGCAAACGTTCCAACTGTCTTTGATTGGCCTGAAACCGCGTAATGTTCACGAAGATCCCAATCATCTGCCGCTCTTCGCGCAGGGCGTACAGCAACTGATGACAGGTTAAGTTGTACTTGTCGTGGCGTACGGTGGTTTCGATTAGGCCCGTGTCCGCGCCCAACAACTGTTCAAACAGGGCAGGATCCATCAGATACGCAATCGGTTTGCCCAGCACCGCGTCGCTACACATAAAGAATGACCTGAAGGCAGGATTCATACCGATGATGTTGAGTCGATCATCCAGAATAACGATACCATTGGGGCTGGTTTCGATAATGCGATCCGTGCGTTGTTCGGCCAAGCGCCGCATATAGGGTATGCACATCTCCGGCTCTGCCATCCCCTGCAATACCGCGATGGCCTTTTCGCGACAGTTCGTATAGCCGCAGGCTCCGCAATTGAGCTGATCCTCGGGGTTTGCCTTGCCCGTACGTCCGAGTACTCCCGCGATGTCTTCTTCGGAGAAATCGGCCGGCGCATCGACGGGGCGACTGGAGTAATGCGCCGCGAGGCCGTGCAACGAGCATGCGCGGGCGGACTCGACGCCGGGGTTTGCCTCGGCGTACTCAATCAGTTCTCCGCGGCGGTCGAAAACATTGCTGTCAGCGCCCATGCCGGGTCCGTTGACGCAGCCCTGCGAGCAAAACAACGGTTCTATCAACACGGGCCGCCGGGTTCGGCGCACGCTGTCGAGCGCCTGTCGCAAGTTTTCCACGCCACTGACGGGAACGCAATCGAGATCCAGAAACCCCGTGTGAAGAGCCGCGGTTCGCGCGAGACCGCCGGGCAGCGGGAAATAGCGCGCATCGCCGGCGGGTTTGTCGTCGAAGTCGCTCTCCTCGCATTGCGCAAGGTCGATTTCCGCTTCCTGCAGCCAATTGCGCAATTCGGAAAACGTCAGGACGCAATCCACCGCGCCTGCCGCCTCTTCCCGCACAAGCTCTTCTTTCTTCGCGACGCATGGCCCGATGAAGACTACTTTCGTATCCGCGCCCAGCGCCTCCTTGATGTGTTTGCCGTGCGCGACCATGGGAGATACCAGCGGCGTCAGGCAGGACACAAGATCGGGTTCATAACGTTCGACATAAGCCACCACTGCCGGGCAGGCCGTGCAAATGTGCGGACGGCGGTCCGTCTCGACGAGGCGCGCCGTTTCGCGAGCCACGGCAAATGCGCCTATCGCGGTTTCGGCAATGTGTCGAAACCCAAGACGCCGCAATGCTCCAGGAAGCCGCTTCTGTTCCCATTCCGTAAACGCGGCTGCAAACGATGGTGCAATACTTGCGGCGGTCTTCGCCCCGGAGGCGATCAACCGCGCGGCGCGGTCCGCGTCGTGCCGGAACGTCTTTGCGTGTTGCGGGCACTCGCGTATGCAGGTGCCGCAGGAGATGCAACGCTCCCCCACGACGAAAGCTTGCCCTTTATGCATGCGGATCGCTTTGACAGGACACGCGCGAAGACAGCGGTAACAGTCGCGACACCGCGCGCGATTCGTGAAGACAACTTGTCCTGCGTTTTGTCCAGCATCCATTTGGGCTCCTGTCGCGGGCTATCCGCGCGGGGCGGTCCTAGGCGACCGCCCCGATCAGCGTTAACGACGATTGGCTAATTTGCTCCGGGGGGGGTGTTCTGCATCTGCTTTTCCAAGAAGCGCCGAAGCCCCGCGGCGACCTGGCGTTCGAAGTCTTGTAACGTCGAAACCCGTTGTTCCTTCGGTTCATCGCCAAAGCGCTTAAGCACTTCGCCTATTTCCGAAGGCGCGTAGCATTCGAGCAGTTTTTCCACCTCGCGATCGAGAACTCCGCAGGCTTTTTCGAGCGTGCATTTTTCGATGACGGTATTCTCAATACGCACCGTTGGGCCGCGATCGCAGCGCTCATAGCAGAAGGTGGCCTTGACGTCCACATAGTTCTTCAGGCCATTTTCTTCAACATAGTCTACCAGTTGCTGAAGCAAGTTTCCCGCGCCGCGCACGTGGCAACTTGTACCCAGGCACACACTCACGGCAAGCCGCTCCACGCTTTTCCCGGCGACCAACGAAATGCTCGTATCCGAGATGCGGCGACGGCTCTTGTAGTGCGTGTGCAATAGCTCATGCGCTTTGTGGCCGCCGATTTCGCCCAAGGACTCTTTGTATTGTTCCGCGACGTAGGGATTTGCCTCGGCGCTGTGCAATTCCAGCATCCGATCGGCATTGTACAATCCTTGCGT
>JBAZRU010000910.1:0-2522 GCA_041662805.1 Candidatus Hydrogenedentales bacterium
GAGTATCTACTACGACATGCCTGACTTGCTAAAGCCCTTGCTCCCGCAACCGAAAGGCCAGTTGCAGGCGGGGCTGCTCTGGACAGGCGGAGTGAATGACTACCGGGTGGAACTCCAATGGCCCGACGACATGCAAGCAGTCCCCTCGCCGGATGCCGTCGAGGTTCGTGCCTTTCCGACATCGTTCGGCTGGTTCGGGTGGACCGTGGACCAGGTTCTCAGCAATCCAGTCATCTCGGCAGAGGGACGCACATGGACGTACAAGAGCGATCCGACCGTGAAAATGGACTCGGCCTACAGTGTCCACGTCGATGCAGCCACGGAGATGGTCGCTGTCTTCTACGAGTCCGACAAGACACAGGGCGGTGTGCCTACCATTCGCGTGACTGGGCCGAACATCGGGACGTGGAAGCGGATGGATGTGGAAATCGAATGGGGTTTCCAGGGGGAAACGGAAGAAGCGGTCTTCAACGGGAGCCTGGAACCCTCGATGGCAATAGCCGGTCCAGCAACACCATTAGCCGAGAACAACTGGGTGAAGGTGAAGAGACGCAACGAGTGGAAGTCGCGTACGACGCGCAATGATGTACGCCGAGGCATCCTCGTGCCGCTGCTATATGCCTCCGGTGCTCGCCCGGGGTTGGACAGTCGCGTCACCGTTTGGACGCAATCAGGCGGCTTCACGTTTCGCGTCAGCGACCTGGAAAACGGGCCGATACTGCTGCCTGAACACGGCGTCTTCATCACAAAGGCTGGCAGCGGACAAACCGGACGGCAATGCGCCGCGGATTTAGCCGCCAAGAAACTCAAGAGCATCCGGCAGATGACGCGCGAACATCGCGAGGCCGCGTCGCGGAAAGAGCTAATGCAGGAGGTCCGGCTATGGACCTGCCCCGACGGGACTGCGCTCGTGCCGTTCCCGCAGGTTGAGGATCCCCCCATGCAGGTGCAACTGCCGGATTCCGACTGGACCGATGCGTGGCGCGCCGCATCGTTTCAGTTGAGAGGCAAACATATGTGGGGAGGACTCGCGTTTGAGGTGGGCCGCGTCGCCCATGAAATGGACATGATCGGCCTGCACGCCGAGGCCGATGCGGTCTACGAGCACTTCTTGTCGGCCCCCGGCGCGAAATCGGACGGCGACTACTCGGACGGCGATGGCGCGCTGGAATTGGCGGCGTCCATGCGGCACGACATGGGATACAGCCACGACGGCACCCACGCATCGACGGGCCGTCTCTTGTTTGCCATGTCGGATCGCTACTTCCTGACCGGCGACAAAGCGTGGTTCGAGCGGAACCGCGCGCGGTTGCAGGCGGCCGCCGACTGGATCATCCGTCAGCGGACTACGTACATGAAGGACATTCCCAATCGGAAGGATCTGCACGTGGCCGGATTGATGCCTCCGTCCATGCTGGGCGATTACGCCATCCCCAGTTGCGACTGGCACTGGTATTACGTCGACAATGCTCTATCCCTGCAAGGACTACAACGCTTTGCAGACGCTCTGGCCGACTTCGATCCGAAAGCCGCCGGGGAGTATCGGAAGGAAGCCAACGAATTCCGCGAAGACCTTCGGCGTGCGGTCGACCGCGAGGCGGCGCTCGCACCGGTTCGCCTGGGACGCGACGGCGCATTCCACAGCTACCTTCCAAGAATGGCATATGCCAAGGGCCTCACGGGCCCGGAACTGGGCGCTCCCCAGTTCCCGGAGTGCGGTAAATTCATGGGAGCACTGACATTGGCCGAGCCGTTCTCCGTCCTGGATGCCGGCGATTCCCGCATGATGGATACGCTCGACATGATGGAAGAGATGGGCACGTCGGTTAGCGCCGTGCAGGAAAAGGAAGCCGCGCGAAAGGCCAAGGGCCTTCCCACGGAAGATGCCTGGTTCTGGAACTGCTTTGTCATCCTGCCAAAGGCCTCGCACAACGCCAATACCTATCTCCTGCAAGACGACATCCCAAACTTCCTGCGATTCTGGATGAATTCCTACGCGTCCGTGGTGGCCGCGGATGGCAAGCTGTGGGAACATTGGCATTTGGGCAACTACGACCCATGCAGTGCTCCCGACAACGGCACCGCGGGCTGGTTCATGGAGAACTTCCGCAACATGCTGGTGATGGAAATCGGCGACAGTCTATGGCTGGCGCGCGCGACGCCGCGGGCGTGGCTGGAGCAGGGCAAGAAGATCACCGTGGGCAACGCGCCGACGCATTTCGGCACGGTGGCCTACGAGATCGTCTCGGACGTTGACAACGGCAAGATCAACGCCACGGTCGAGATGCCGTCGCGCAAAGCGCCGAAAGGAGTCCTGATGCGTCTGCGTCACCCCAAAGCCGCGCCGATCAAGAACGTCACGATCAATGGCAAGGAGTCGAAGGAGTTCGACGCCGCGCGCGAGGTCGTTCGGCTGAGCGACTTCACCGGCAAGGCGGCGGTCACGGTCGGCTACTGAACGAGGCTGCTCCGGGACATGGCGAAATAGCCGCCGAAGTTGCCTCGCCGTGTTGCGCCGGATG
>JBAZRU010000911.1:0-2520 GCA_041662805.1 Candidatus Hydrogenedentales bacterium
ACGCGAGCATGCTCAGGCGGGATCCCCGCTGCCCAAGAGGCGTCTGATAAGGAGCCCTGTCGCCGCGCGTCTTGAACGCCCGGTACTGCGTGTAGGTCAGCACCGGATAGTCGCCCGTAAACTCCGCCGCCTGCTTCTTCACCTCCGCGGCCAACGGCGTCGATGCCAACGCGCGTTTGTCCGCGGCATCCAGTTCCGGTATGAGGCTCGTCGCCGCCGGTTTCTCCAACAACTCGCGGAGTTGGGAAACGGAATACGGCGCATCGGGGTCATCGCCCGCGCCTGCGAACGGGCACAGGGTAATCGCCACCAACGCGGCTGCCGCAAGTACTCGCATGTCGCCCCCTTCATTTTCGATACACGTATCGACGCACGGCATTGTACAAAACTTCCGACCGCACCGCCTCCAATTCGTGCTTGCCGAACGCGCGAAGATCCGCTACTGTCGGAGACGTATCCTTGGGGGGGCGGAGCATTGGGAGCATCACGCATGAACCAACTGGCCACACGGCGGCGCTTCCTGAAATCGCTGGCCATCTCCGGAGCGGGCGCGTACTTCGCGTCCAAAACCGGGCACGCGGCCGAGAGTGCTGACATGAAAACGCACTACGATCTGGTCGTCGTGGGTATTGGGAGCGGCGGGTTTGGCGCGGCGCTTGCCGGAGCACGAATGGGACTGGACGTCCCGCTCTTGGAAAAGGCCGATCGCATCGGCGGCAACGCCGTCAGTTCGGGCGTCTCCATGTGGGAACCCGGCGTCGGCGGTACGGGATTTCCATTCGAGATCTACAAACGGCTCAAGATGATCCCCAACGCCGTCGCCGTCTATTCCCCCGCACGCCACATGTCCTGGGACGGCCCCGCTTCGTGGCCCGGCGGCGAGAGTGTGCCCAACGCGGCGCGCACCTATGCGGATACCTTGCAGCGCCATCGGCCCGCGCCGGAGCTTGTCGACAACGAGTACCGAAAAACGCGCTGGCACGGCGTCATCTTCGAACCGGATGCCTACGAACAGGTCCTCCGCGCCATGCTGGAAGAGACGGGCCATTGCACGCTGCTTACGGGAACGACGTTTGCGAACGTCGACTTCAAGGAAGGGCGTATCGCCGGAATGACGCTCACCAACGGCTCGACCGTAACCGCCGGTGCGTTTATCGACGGCACAGGCGGCGGCGCGCTCTGCAAAGCCTGCGGCTGCGAGTTGATGCTCGGCCAAGACGCCAAAGCCCGTTTCAACGAACCCAGCGCGCCCGACCAACCCAACGACCGCGTCAACGGCGTCACGCTTATCTTCCGCGTCACGCCCGCCACGCCCGCCGCCGTCGAACCCTTGCCCGAAGGCGTTCCCGAGACATGCTGGTGGGGGAGCTTCGGCGTCATGAGCGCCGTCCGCTATCCCAACGGCGACTATAACTGCAACATGCTGCCCACCATGGAAGGGCGCGAGTTCATTGCGATGGACTACGACGCTGCCTACGCCGAATGCCTGCGCCGCGTCGCGGCCTTCTGGCGTTATGTCCAGACCGGCTGGCCCGAGTTGCAGGGCTACCGCCGCTCGTGGACCGCGCCCGCGCTCGGAGTCCGCGAAACCACCCGCGTCCTCGGCGAATATGTCCTTACCGAACACGACCTCGTCGCGGGGCTGTCGAAACAAACCCATCCCGATATCGTCACCATCGCGGACCACTCCATCGACCGTCACGGGGCAGGCGGCGGAGGAGGCGAAATGCACGATGCCTACGGCGTCCCGTACCGCTGCCTAATCCCCAAGGGATGCCGCAACCTCCTCATCGCCAGCCGCGGCGCAAGTTTCAGTTCCCTCGCCGCATCCAGTTGCCGTCTGTCCCGCACCATCATGCAGTTGGGCCAAGCCGCCGGAACCGCCGCCGGACTTGCTGCGCACGGAGGCGTGGATCTGCCGAGCGTGCCGCCGGAGCAACTGCGGGAAAAATTGCGCAAGCAACACGTGCAGTTGGAGTTTCCGTTGACGAAAGAACTTGGCGAATACATCTCAGCGTGATTCCGCCATCGCCCGCGTAGCGGAGCATATCGATTCGCAACACAGGCTTCTGAAAAGTGTGGGATTGACCGCGCAAACCACTCGCGTCCCTTCAGGACGCACGAGGGGAAAGGCATTGGTCCCTGGGGTAACGATTCGCGTTCGGAACGCGAATCGTTACCCCAGACTCTGGAATTCCGTGCCTTCGGCACTCCGGAGCATGCCTCAAATGATTGGCTGTCTCATCACTGCGCAAAAACCTGCATTCTCTTGCCTGCGACACTCCGGAAGATTACGCGAGAGATCTCCGTCGCTTTCCCGTGTCGTTCATTGCGGCTCTTCGATATACCTGTTAGACTGAAATCAGATTACTCCAGTGGAGTGACTTAGAACGGGGCTATGTCGTGGCGAAATAAGAGTAGTCTGCATGTCGACAACAGCATCCAGAGGCACAACAACACAGCGGGGACCTTTCATCCCCTCGCGCCGCTTCAGAACTATACTGATACTTGTCGTCTTCG
>JBAZRU010000912.1:0-2516 GCA_041662805.1 Candidatus Hydrogenedentales bacterium
GATCACTCCGCGCATCGTGCGAAGCAACTCCGGATTCCGTCCGATGAAGACCGGATGCGGACTGAAGTCCATCGTCCCTTCGTGACTCTTTTCCGCCGCGAACTTGCCATCGAGGAACAACCGCAATGTCTCGCCATCGTAAGTTCCGGCAATGTGGTGCCAAACGCCGAGCCAGTTCTCGGGGACGGGAGCGGACACGACTACGGCGCTTCCATCGTGAATATGGAAATCCAGTGTCTTGGGTCCGAGCTGTTGCAGCGCGAATTGCTCATTCCCCTTTGTGACAAAGGGGTTCAGGCCGGCTTCCTCCGTGGGGTACACCCACGCTTCGAGCGTGATGCCGCGGCCAGCAAGGTTAAGGTCGGGCAGGGAAGGAATGACCACGTAGCCGTTCGCAAGGCCTTTCTCGCGATGGCCTTTTGATACCTTTCCGACGGCAAAGGCGGGGCGGTCGGGGTGGGCCAG
The DNA here is from genome assembly GCA_041662805.1 of Candidatus Hydrogenedentales bacterium. GTDB lineage: Bacteria > Hydrogenedentota > Hydrogenedentia > Hydrogenedentales > SLHB01 > JAIBAQ01. The sequence continues at coordinate 466 of JBAZRU010000912.1, forward strand.
ATCGGGAGTCATCATGATTGAACGCTGGCGCAGACCTTGATCGACCCAATCCCAGATGAATCCCCCTTGAAGGCGCTTGTATTTTCGGATGGCCTCCCAGTATTCCTTCAGATTCCCAGTGCTGTTTCCCATCGAATGCGCGTATTCGCACATAATTACGGGGCGATGCTCCGCCTTGTTCTCCGCGAGTTCGATGATGTAGTCGACCGGTGGATACATCGGGGCAAGCATGTCGACGCACGGGGCGTCATCGGCGGGATGGTAGTGGATGAGCCGGGTGGGCTCGTGCTCGCGAATCCACGCCGAACAGGCGTCGTGATTGGGGCCGTATCCGGACTCATTGCCCAACGACCAAATGATTACGCTCGGGTGATTCTTGTCGCGCTCGACCATCCGGGACGCGCGATCGATGAATGCGTCGCACCATTCCGGATCGTCCGTGAACATGCTCCAAAATGCATGCGACTCGATGTCGGCCTCGTCGCACACATAGATTCCGTACTCGTCGCAGAGGTCCAACCAACGGGGGTCGTTGGGATAGTGCGAGGTGCGCACGGCATTGATGTTGAATTGCTTCATGAGCAGGATGTCTTGAAGCATCAAGTCGATCGAAGGGACCTTACCATGGTCGGGATCGTGATCGTGGCGATTCACGCCTCGAATCTCGATCGGCATTCCGTTCACGCAAACCTGTTCGTCCTTCAACTCGACCTTTCGGAATCCGATCCTGCAACTCCGATTGTCGATGGGGTTCCCAGCCTTGTCGGCAAGAGTCACCACCAGTGTGTAGAGATTCGGCGTTTCCGCCGTCCATTTCAGCGGATTGACGACGCTTGCCGTTGCTTCCAGAACCGCCTCATCGCCAGGCTTGAGACTCAACCTCCCCAATTCAATGCACGCCAACTTGCGCCCGTTGACATCGAGCACTTCGGCCTTGGCCGTAAGTGCATCCGCCGGCTCGCTCCCGGAGTTGCGGACATGGGTCCGCACGTACAGGTTCGAGTTCTGGTACTGTGCGTCCAGTTCGGTCCGCGCAGCAAAGTCCCTAATGTGCGCCGGGGCGGTCGCGAACAGAAGTACCTCCCGATGAATCCCGCTGAAACGCCACTGATCTTGATCTTCCAGGTAGCTGCCGTCGCAGAATCGCAAGACGCGGGCCGCGATACGATTATTGCCCGGGTGAACGTAAGGCGTGATGTCGAATTCGGCGGGCGTCATGCTCTCCTGGCTGTACCCAACATACTGCCCGTTAATCCACAAGTAGAGCGCCGACTGAACGCCTCCAAAGTGAATAAAGATGCGCCGCCCATCCCACGACTCGGGAATGTCGAAGTCGCGCACGTAGGAACCGGTAGGGTTCCAATCGGGATTCGTGCGCGGCGGCTGCGCGGGCGCGGACAGATTCCCGAGGTTCACGTAAACCGGCGCTTCGTAGCCTTGCATCTGCCAGTTGCCAGGCACGGTAATATCGGCCCAGGATTCGACGTTGAAGTCCACCTTGTAGAAGTCTTCCGGCGCGTCCGCGGGCTTCTCCGCCCAGTGAAAGCTCCAAGAGCCGTCCAGGCTCTGCACAAAGGGGCTCTCCTCGCGGATGCCCTCAATAGCCGAAGACCGGTCCGGAAACGGAAAGGATGTGGCGCGAGGCGCTTCCTTGTTGATTCCAAAGACTTTGGGATTCTCATACTCCTTGGCATTCTCAACCGGAGCGGCTCCCAACACTGCACGAAGAACCATAAGCGAATTTATCACGATACTACCCCGTTAATCCCCTGCATCGAGTCTCAGCCCGATGTCCTTCTGGCTTGTCTCCAATATTCGAGCAAATCCTGAAGCATCTGCTCGAACGTCACTTCCGGAACCCACCCTGTCGCGCGCGTGATGAGGTCGTGAGAACCCGCAACCACCGGGATATCGACGGGGCGCAGCCGCTCGGGATCCACTTGCACTGAGATGTGGACGTTCGAACGCGCCAATAACATATCCAACGCTTCGCGTACCGTATGCGCCTCTCCCGAACAGATATTGTACGCTTCGCCTGCCTCGCCCTTCAC
>JBAZRU010000913.1:0-2513 GCA_041662805.1 Candidatus Hydrogenedentales bacterium
GTAATAGGCGGGCAAGAGATACGTGCCATCCGTGAGCAGCGTAGGAAGGCCCTGCACCATCATCCCCTGTTGGAAGGTGATCATGAACGAGTCCGACCACGTGCGCGCACCGTCCTTCGAGATCTTCGCCTGGACGCGCGAGTCGGACCAGGTATTGCCGTAGCGCTGGACATAGAACAGCCATACCAACCCGTCCGGCGCTTGCCACACCACCGCGTTGCCTTCGCCGAGGAAGGGGGTGTCGGCGATGCACTCGGGGGGCGACCACGTATCCGATCCTGTCGCCTTGCGGATGCCCCAGACCTTGGAGTCGTCTTCGTATTCACCCGAACCGCCGTAATACGCGATGTACAGATCGCCGTTATCCAGTTGCGTGATCGTGCAGGGGTGCTTGTATTCGCCGGGCACTTCGCGGCCGATGACGCGTACCATCGCGATATCGTCCGCGGCGAAGGCGGCGGCCGCCAACGTGAACATGAGCAGTCCCGTGATCTTCATGTTAAGACTCTCCTTCGGTTATGGAAGCACCCTCAGTGGACTACTGTTCGTGTTTTAGCTTGGGCCTTGCCGGTCCGGCATACGGTTTTGCGCCAACATGAAGCCCGCGTTCGGGAACGGTCGTCAGGTTCTTGTCGGTGGTTTGGGGCGCGGTGATCATGCCGTAGTACCGGCCCATCCAATACGCATCGAGCCAGCCGCCAGGGTCGGCCACCACCGCGCCGCCGCTGCCGCCGTCAAGCTGCATGAAGTTGCCGTCCCACCGGTTGGGCTCGGTTTCGCGGGGGCTGAGCGGTTTCGTGCGTTCCGCGTAGATGCGATACCCTTTGGGAGGAAACAGGTCGTCGCGGTGCGAGTTTGTGTAGGCGTGCCTGCGGAGGTCGAGCGGCCAATCGCGCAGATGGCCCGCCGCTCGGTCGAGTTCGCAATCATTGCCGGTGAGCGCGCCATAGATGAAGTTGAACCACGGCACGGCCTCGATGCGCTTTATCTCCCAGCTCCGCTCCAAGCTTCGCAGCCACAGTGTCTTGAGTTCCGGGTCCGTCTCGTGAAGGATTAGCGGGAAGTATGCGTAGAACGCGAGACGGTCGTCGAAGTGCGTGAAGAAACCGGGATGAAACGTCAGCTTCTGCCGGAGGATGTCGCCGAAGTAGTTGGCGCTGATGAGTTGCTTCTTGCCGTCAACAAATTTCGGATCGCCCGTGAAATGATAGGCGGTCGTCACGTAGTTGAAGGCCTCCATGCCGTTCAAGCCGCGGGCATAGTAGCCGAGCGGAGTCTGCAGATACTCGGGGTCCCACCGCGCCCATCGCGTGGGTTGGCCGTCGACGTCGCGAAGACAAAAGCCGTTGTCCACGATGTGCCCTACGAGCCGCTTGAGATGCTCTTTGGCCCAAACGCTCTCTTCCTCGTTTGCCACCAGACTCAGGAAGAGCGTTGTTTCATAGACCTGCGCGTCGACTTCGTCGCTGGACGTGTCGCCCTTCCATTCCCAAACGCCGTCCGGAGTGGCGTGCCATTCCGCCGGAAGGCCTCCCGATCCGTGCTGCGCTTTGAGGCAAGGCTCGTTGGCCGCGAAGATTGAGCGCGCCGGGAAGCCAGCGATAGAGGTGATCTCTTCGCTCCACTTCACCGACTTCATCATGTCCACGGCTTCGGCGCGCACATCGGGATTTCCCGTCACCGCAAACTCGAAGCACTTGGCGTTGAGATAGTGGCTGCTATAGCCGACGTCGTTGTCGCTGACTTCGCGCTGCCATTCGCCGTCGATGAGATTCAGCGAGTGCACGAATCCCAGCCGTTTCTGACCCCATTCGTTCATCCAGCGTTCGTAGTATGCCGCCTTCTTCGCCAGCGTGTACGGCTCGTAGGCAATGATGCCCAAACCGCCGTCGGTGGCGATGTAGACGATGTTCTCGCCGCACGCGATTGCGTTGACCTTGTCGTTGGGAATCCAACGCGGATACCCGAAGAACTGGTAGGTGTCGTTGATGTTGCGAACGGCGCCGCGCATCGTACCGATCCAGAGATCGCGCTCGAATCCGTGTTCAAGGGACGTTGTGTCCTCGTAGCACAGGCCGTCTTCGCCGCGCAGTTGGTACCAGGACATCCCGCGAAGGACGGACAGTCCCTCGTCGGTGGCCACAATCAACCGGCTTCCCTGCGCCATGATTTCGCGAACCGTGCAGCCTCGTTCGAGTGTGCCCCAATCCGCGATGTCGTTGTAGACAATCTGTCCGCGCTCGAGCAGGCCCACGCGCTTCCCGTCATGCACATACACCGTGCCCCCGTAGGACGCAACGCCCAGCAGCTTGGAGGAACCGCCCTCCGTGAGGCGCGTCAGCGCGCCCTCTTCGACAGCGAACAGGTCGGCATCCAACGCAAGGACTATCTTGCCATTGTGCAGGCAGAGTCCCGCGGGCGATTGCTCGGTGATACGTGTCCACGCCGCCCCGTCGAATTTCCAGAGGCCTTCGGATGTCGCCGCATACAGGATGTCCTTGAGCACCTTGAGG
>JBAZRU010000914.1:0-2505 GCA_041662805.1 Candidatus Hydrogenedentales bacterium
GGGGGGTGCCGTGTACCGGGGCGGCGGGTCCGTACGTGGGTGGCCGCGACGATATCGAGCGGGGGCTGGTCGCTGGTGTTCATGGTTTGGGTACTCCCTATATATAAGTGCGTTTTGTTGCACTCCCGGGGACCACGAAACGCAGGAACGACGCAGCGCAGCGGGGCTAAAACCCAAGAAACTCAACCACCGATACACACCGATGAACACCGAGAAGAGAATCAGTCGAGCGGGAAGAGCTTCAAACCACGGGGAGCGCGGGTGATGCGGAAGATGAGCGGAATTAAGAGCAGGAACCACGAAATACACGAAATAGACGAAAGGATAGAACAGAGGAAATGGAAGGAAGTGAACGAAACGCCACGAGCTTCACACCTCGGGGGACAGGGGGAGAAGAAGTCAACGCAAAGCCACGAGGGCGCAAAGCCGCAAGGAGTTGGTGGGGTTCCATGGCCGGCGTTGATTCTCGCGGAGACGAGTCACTGCAAGCAGGGGAGGCGCGCGGAATTCGGACGATGACTAAGAGGAGACCGGCGGTCGGCTGCCGAAAGGTCTGTCGGCGAAGTGGCGCGGTCAGAAGACCACGCCGCAGCGAGGCCTTGCGGCACGCCCGTATTCTTCACGCGGCTGGAGTCCCTGCTTGGCCGCAGCCTTGGTAAAGAAACACGCGGCCGCAAGAGGAAAGAGGCAAGTGAGGAGAGAATTGGACCGTGGACCCTCTACTTTCGGCTTGGCGTGCCTTCGGAAGGCGAATCAACGGCTGATTGCTCTATGTAGTAGTTGATGTACTGCTTCATCATGAGCTTGACTTCGTTCATGGCGGCTTCCGCGTTTTCGGGATACCACATGAGGGCTTTGTCCATCACGCTGCCAACGGTCTGCAGGAGCACGAGGGCCCGGGTCTGAAGCTCGCGGCGCGAACCCTTGACCCCCAATTCGGCCAGCACCGTGGCGACGAACTCACTCTGGCGCGAATCGCGTTCGTAATCGACCTGACGCAGTGCCGAGTTGCTCTGCATGGCGCGTGTCACGGCCAAGGCCCCCTTGACGGTGCGGTTGAACTCAAACCCCGCGTCGGCCAGCTTGTCTATAGTGTCGCGCCAGCCTATTTCTTTGCGCTGACGGTAGATTGCGTCAAGCTGTTCCTGTTGTTGCTCCCCGAACCGCACGGCCAAAGCATGAAGCAAAGCCTGTTTGTTGGGGAAGTAGTGGTAGAGAGTGGCGATGTTGACGCCGCTTCGCTCCGCCACACGTTCCGTCGTCAAATTCTCGTGACCCTCTTCATCTAACAACTCTGCCGTTGCGTCGAGGATCTTCTCCACCGTCTGCCTTGCGCGGTTCTGCCGAGGACTACGCCGAGGTCCCAGTTCGATTGCGTTTTTGGGTTGCGCCCCTCGTTTACTCAAGGTCCGTGCTCCCATTCATGTGCGGTTCGCCAGGCCGCTCGCGGCGATATTCCAAGGCTTGGTGCCACTCAGGAACCACCTTAGTATCACACGTCAAGGACCTGGGTTTCAATAATCAAGTTTTTCCTTGACTTTTTTCAGTATTCGGGCTAGCGTATGGATAATCAAGGAAAACCTTGATTACGTTCTTTTCGGAGGAGTGCCCTACCGGACCATGGTTCAGCGCCGCGCGACCGATGGCCTGCGTGGAGGGTCCCCAGAGGGCGAATAGGCAGGTGGCGGCTGGAAGAAGGTTGGACACGTTTGAAGCAACCAGGCCTTGGAGGCCAAGGGAGAAATGGAACATGAGAAGTAAAGGTTTCACACTCATCGAGCTATTGGTTGTCATTGCTATTATCGGAATTCTGGCCGCTATCTTGCTTCCGGCGCTGGCCCGCGCGCGGGAGGCGGCACGCCGCGCAAGCTGCCAAAACAATCTGAAGCAATTGGGCGTCGTACTGAAGATGTATGCCAACGAGTCTAAGGGTGAGAAGTTCCCGGACCAGAAAAAGGGCGGCGGCAACTGCCCGGTGAGTGGCTTCGACGCCATGTTCGACGGCCAAGCGGTCTATCCCGAGTATCTGACGGACGTAAATGTGCTGATTTGCCCTTCCGACGCGCAGGGCCTGAACGGTGAAGCCGTATCGCTTTTCGATCCCGTCACCGGCGAGCCCAATGTGTGCAATATCGCGGCGCAATCCTACCAGTACTTCGCTTGGGCTATCGACGTGAAAGGGAAGTGGTTGGCCGGCACAACCAACGAGAACGACGCGGCGATTACACCGGACAACGTGCTGACCACCTACATTTCCGCGGACGGGCTTTCCGCCGCGGTCGCTCTCAGCGACGGGTACACCGACTGGACGGGAAGCGGCAACGATAGCTTATTCGGCAGCGACCTGCCGGGCGCAAACGGGACCGCCGCCTACCACCTGCGGGAAGGCATCGAGCGGTTCTACATCAGCGACATCAACAACCCCGCTGCCAGCGCCAAAGCCCAGTCGGAGATTGCTGTCATGTGGGACGACATCAGCGCGCTCGAACCCAAGTATATGAATCA
>JBAZRU010000915.1:0-2503 GCA_041662805.1 Candidatus Hydrogenedentales bacterium
ATCGCCGCCGAACCCGCAGAACTGCGCGATGCCTACGGGCGCACGGCTATGGGGCAGCGACTGCTGCTTTCCAGGCGGTTGGTCGAAGCGGGAGCGCGCTTTGTCAGTGTCATCGACGGCGGCTGGGACATGCACACCAACATCAAAGCGGGCATGCAGAACCAAGCCCCGGCGCTCGACAAAGGTGTCACCGCGCTCATCACCGATTTGGCAAGCCGCGGCCTTCTCGAAAAGACACTCGTTGTGCTCACCACGGAATTCGGCCGGACCGTCCGCATCAACAAGGATGGCGGGCGCGACCATTGGCCGAAGGCGTTTAGCGTGATGTTGGCCGGGGGGGGTATTAAAGGAGGGGTGATTCATGGCGCGACGGACGCGTATGGCGCCGAGCCCTCGAACTCGCCGGTGGGCCCTGGAGACGTTGCCGCGACCGTGTTCACGCAATTGGGCATCGACCCCACGCGCAAACTCATGAGCGCGGGCGATAGGCCTATTGACATCGTGCGCGAAGGCAACGTGATTGCCGAAGTAACGGCGTAGTCCTCCAAGTGCGCGGGTCATTCCGACCTGCGCGGATTTGGTCATGGATGTGAAGGCGCACATGTTCAGGATTCAACCAGTCGTATGCTGTCTGCTACTGGCCGCCGCGATGGAAGCCCATGCCGTGTCTCCATCCATCGGAGACATTCTGCCGCGAGGCGCGGCGCGGGGCGCAGTCGTGGAAGTTGATGTCGTCGGCGGAAATCTTGCCGATGCTGTCGATCTGATGTTCCACGAATCGGGAATCACGCTCGTCGAACTCGCGCCCGTTGACGCCGGCAAAGCCCACTGCAAACTGCAAATCGCCCCCGACTGCCGCTTGGGCGCCCACGCGATCCGTATCCGCACCAAGACCGGCGTGTCCAACTTGCGCCTCTTCAGCGTGGGTACGCTCACCGAAATCCAAGACGCCGAACCCAACAATGACCCCGCCACCGTGGCGTCCGTCGCGCTCGGAACAACAATTAATGGCTCCATCGACAACGAAGACGTCGACTACTTCGCCGTGGACTTGCAAGCGGGGCAACGCCTTGCCGCCGAGGTGGAAGCCATCCGCCTTGGGGGACCGCTGTTCGATTCGAAGCTACGGCTGTTTGGTCCCGCGGGTCACGAACTCGTGTCGGAAGACGATACCCTGCTCATGGCGCAGGATTCCGCGTTTGTCTACCACGCCGCGGAAGCGGGCCGCTACGTGCTCGCGGTAAGCGAGGCTTCCTACGGCGGCGGCGGCGGCTTCTACTACCGTCTCCATGTGGGACAATTCCCGCGCCCCTTTGCCGTGACTCCCATGGGAGGCCAGCCTGGCGCGCAAACGAGCCTCCGTTGGCTCGGCGACCCGGACGTCCCCGCGCAGACCGTCACGCTGGCGGCGGACAAACACGGACTCGCTCCCGTCGACCCCAGCACAGACTTGGGCATCGCGCCAACGCCGGTCCCGTTTCGCATCACAGACCTTCCCGGCGTACTTGAAACCGAACCGAACAACGAACCGGGACAGGCCTCGGCAGGAACCGCGCCGGGTGCGTTTGACGGCGTAATCGAAGCGCCGGGCGACGCCGACTTCTACGCCTTCGACGGTGCAAAAGGCCAGGTCTACGATGTGCGTGTGTACGCCCGCGAAATGGGGTCGCCGCTCGACAGCATTCTGACCGTGTACAACCCCTCCGGCGGAGCGCTTGCCGACAACGACGACGCCGTGGGTGTCGATAGCGCCTTTCGGATCACCCTCGCCGAGGATGGGCGGCACGTCATTCGCGTGACCGATCACCTGGGCTCGGGCGGGACGTCATACGCTTACCGCGTGGAAGTCGCCCCCGTGAAACCGTCGCTGAAATTGGGCTTCCTCGAGAACGACGCTGTCTGCATCACCGCACCGCAAGGCAATCGCGCCTACTTCCTGCTTTCGGCGGCGCGCGCTGAATTCGACGGGCCGCTCAACCTCACGTTCGACGGCCTTCCCCCAGGGGTGACTGCCGATTTCGATCCCTTCCCCGCTGGCCAAGGCGTAATTCCCGTCGTGTTCTCCGCCGCTCCGGACAGCGCGGTGGCCGGAGGCTTAGTTTCGATCACCGGGAAGCTGGCTCAAGAAGGGGCCGACGTACAGGGGGGTATCGATTACAACGTCGTGCTGCTCGAGATCGCGAACAAGGTTCCTTTCTTTGTGCGCAACGTGAACCATCTCGCGACGTCGGTCGCCGAACCCGCACCATTCTCTATCGAACTGGTCGCGCCCAAGGCGCCGGTCGTTCATAACGGGTCCATGACGCTCAAGGTAGCAATCACGCGGCAAGAAGGATTCACCGCGCCGATCTCGCTGCGCATTCCGTGGCTGCCGTCAGGCGTAGGCGCAGGCACGGCGGACGTGCCCGAGAACGGAACCGAAGCGGGTATCATCATCAACGCGAGCAACGGCGCGGCCGTTGGCAAGTTTCGCTTGGCCGTAGTCGGCTCAAGCAGCGGGTAT
>JBAZRU010000916.1:0-2502 GCA_041662805.1 Candidatus Hydrogenedentales bacterium
ACCACTCTGCAGGCAAGCCACTAGAAGCACGTTGCGTTGTGCCGAAACGATTCGCGCTAATCGTAGAACCATGCGGCGGGGATGCGTTTCAAGAGGAGCGAGAGGCCGCCGGTGTAGTTGAAGTAGTTGACGAGGGCTGTGTCTTTGTTCCAGGTAATTGCGGGATAGGCCCATGCATCGTCGGGCGAGTCTTCGATGTTTTTGAACGATGTCCAGGTGTCGCCTTCGTCTTTGGAGATGGCGGCGGTCAGCGGATTGCGTTTGTCAGCACCGGGGTTGTTGTTCCAGATGACGAGGATGTCGCCGGTGGTGGGGACGCGGGAGAGCATGGCGGGCGCGGCGGAGCCGGTGAGTTGCGTGGGTTCGGGGACGCTCCACGTTTCGCCGCCGTCGGTGGAAATGGTCTTGTATTGTCCGCCTAAGCCCGTGCGCAAGAGCATGAGGACGCGTCCGTCTTTGAGTTCGATGCAGACGGGTTCCCAGCACTCTCCCTTTTCGGGTTTGATGCGTGCGCCGTCGCGCCAGGTCTTGCCGTTGTCGTCGGAGAGGCAGCAGTAGCTTGTTCCTCCTTCCCATGCTTCGATGAGGATGCGTCCGGTCTTGAGGCGGAGCGAACGGCCGTTGGTGAGGCCGGTGTATTTGCCTTCGGGGCTGAGTTGCATCGCTTTGCCCCACGTCTTGCCTGCGTCGCGGGTCGTGCGCAGCATGATGCGGCAGTCGGCGCTTTCGGAGTTCTTCTGGCAGTAGAAGAGGGCGATCTCGTCATCGGCGAGGCGCAGGAAATTGACCTCCATCACGTTGCAGCCGCCGTCGTTTTCGACGAGGGTGTATTTGTCGCCCCAGGTGAGGCCGCCATCTTTGGAGATGAGACCGCAGATGCGCGCGGGACCGTGGTCTTCGCCGCTGCCTTCGTAGAACTCGGTCCAACCGAGGAGAAGGGAGCCGTCTTTCAGGGCAATGATCGCGGCTTCGCTGTTGCGCGGCACCTTGCCTTGCGCGGGGGCGACGACGGTGTGCTGGGGTTGCTCGGCTGCGAAGGCCGCGCAGCCGACGAAGGTGAGCGCGATTGCGAGAACATGATGGCGGTTGGGCATCAGACTACTCCTGGTGTGGGGCGCGAAACGTGGGCGCGAAAAACAGGGACAAACACGTCTGCGCTCCCTGCGTTCGCTTCGCTTGTGTCAGTCCCTGATATTCGCGCTGTCTCCCCTTGAAGAATTTTGCTCTTGTTGTGCGGTCGCTTTGCGGGAATCGCTCCACGCAACGATGCGGGCTTTGCCTTGGTGTTTCGCGGAGTACATGGCTTCATCGGCGCGGGAGCACAGCGTTTGGAAGTCCGCGCCGTCGACGGGGGCTTCCGCGATGCCCGCGCTGAAGGTCAGTTGTTCGTGGTCTTCTTCTTGGGATTTTTCCACGAAGGCGGCGTGCATTCGTTCGACAATGCCGCGGCTTGCGTCGATGGGGGATTCGGGGAAGTAGAGCACGAATTCTTCGCCGCCGTATCGCCCGACAATGTCGACGGTGCGGACCTCGCTGGTAAGCACGGAGGCAAGGCGGACGAGGGCGCCGTCGCCGGTAGCGTGGCCGAGGCGGTCGTTGATTTCCTTGAAGTCGTCGAGGTCGAGGAAGACGAGGCTGCCGATGCCGGGGTAGCGCTTGATGCGGGCGAGTTCGCGATTGATGACGCGCTCGAGCGTATTTCGATTGAGCAATTGGGTCAGGGGGTCGCGGCTGACGAGCTGGGCCATGTTTTCATGGCGCCGCAGCACGGCGTGAACGCGGGCCACGAAGACTTGGGGGTCGAAGGGTTTCGTGATGTATTCATCGACGCCGGTGTCGAGGCCGCGTATCTGGTCATCGGGCAGCGATTTCGCGGTTAGAAAGATAAAGGGGGTGCGCTGCAGCGTTGGGTTCTCGAGCACACGTTGCCGGAAAGTCAGGCCGTCCATGGTTGGAAGCATGATGTCGCAGGTGATCAAGTCGACCGTGACGATTTCGAGTTTCTTCAGCGCGTCCGTGCCGTCATAGGCTTGAAAAACCTGAAAGCCGGCCTCCGCGAGATTGTAGGAGAGCAATTCGGCCGTATGCCTGTCATCTTCGACGACGAGAACCGTGTACGTCTGCGGTTCTTCCACCGCACGTCCTCCGCGATTACCGTGCTCCGGGTTAGCCGGAAGCGTCCTTAGCAGCCCATACTACAAAGTTCGCCGCGACCCGGGGGATCGCGTCACGAAAAGGGGAAGCAGGGAGCGCCGTGGCGTTCGCATGCCGGACCGGATATGCACCTAGCCGGTCGAGCGGAGTTGCTTTAGGGTTCCGGGTTCAAGGGCAACACCACTCGAAACGTGGTTCCGCGCCCAAGTTCGCTATCGACACTAACACTTCCCTTATGGAGTGTAACCATTTCCTTGACCAGGAACAATCCAAGCCCGGTGCCGGGGGATTTGTCGGAGCCGTGGCGCACTTGGTAGAAGCGTTCGAAGACGCGGTCCAGGCTGTCCG